>NZ_JBIPMD010000077.1:0-12935 GCF_044369315.1 Silvanigrella sp. | reverse complement strand
TAACGAGGCTATCCAATTTTAAGAAAAATCAAAAAATTTGGCTTTTGTGCTGATTAATAGCGAGGTGGACGTCCTTGACGCTCACCACCACGGTGTCCGCCGCCGTTAAATCCGCCACGGTTGTTGCGTGGTTCTGGAGGGCGTGCTGGGTTAACAACCATAGGGCGATTGTTTAGCTCACTACCATTAAACATTTCGATTGCTTTATCAGCATCTTCTTTTGATTCCATTTCGACAAAACAAAAACCTTTAAAACGGCCAGTTTCGCGATCCATTACAGCGCGAACAGAAGCTACTTTGCCTGCTTTTTCAAAAAGGCTTGCGATATCATTCTCTGTTGCTGAAAAAGGCAAATTGCCTACGTATAACTTGGTACCCACAGGATCTCCAGTTGAATTGTACACGTGCCGATCAAACACAAAAGCCCCATGCCACGCGTTGTATCGAACAGTAAAACTTTGAGACAATCGGCGGCTCTGAAAACTTTCAAGACGCACGGAGTATTCTCAGTCTTGAGTGTTTCACGGAACGTGTTTACTTGCAAGAGAAAAATGTTGCAGTAGAAAAAATCAGTCGTAATAATTAGTTAAAAGATTAAAAAAGTAGCTTCGCAGCCATAACCCCATTTGTATCTTTTGTCGTTTTGCACAATTATGTATCGAATAAAGGGTTCAAAAACAATTAATCCTTTAAGTATTGGAAATCCTAAGCCTAATTGAAATTGAGAAAAAGGGATATTTTCAGTACCCGAAATATCATCTAAGGCATAAGTTATAGGATACTGTGTTGTAAATTTTGTTTGTCTGTAAATGTAACCAAAAGAATAGCTTAAGCTAGGAATAACAATCCAATCATATAAAATACCTGTTTCAAGAGAATATCTAAAATCTGTTTCTTCAATTCTTAAAGCTTTAGGCATATCAGGTTGTTGCCAAGAATAATTCATTCGAAAGCCAGGTCGAAACCATATGCTCTTATATAGGGGGAGATATCCATATGTGACAATTTCAGGAGCAATTTGTGTAAATGTAGATTCTCCATATTCTTGCCGAACATAAAAACTTGCCCCACCTCCAACCGCCAAGTGAAAGTTTTTTTTATCTGCAAAACAAGATTTAGCCATAAAAAAATGAAGTAAAATGAAAAATAAATATAAAAATTTTCGTTTTTTCATGTGCAACCTACACGATAAGTGCTTGGAAAACCAACAGATCCAAAATTTGCTTTTAATTGTGTACAAATTTGAGTTTGTGTTGCACCTGATCCGATTTGAGTTAAAAAGGAATTAAAAAAAGAACCTAAAATGAGTCCATTATATAAAGAATTATTGCTGTCACCACTACTTGGCTTGCAATAGTCACTAAAGTTGCTGCTTGGTAAATTACTCATGTTACTTTTTGTCGTTTTAAGAGCGTTTGTAACTAAAGTCATAAAGGTACCACGTGCTAAACTTCCTGATAAAGAAGTTTGGTCGTAACCCAAGTTTTTTTGCGCATTAAATAGAGCATTTGCAAATAAAGTACCAATACAATAAAAACTCTGTTCACACATGGAATTAGAAGTATCTGCTACTCCTCCCGCAATGTCATTATAAGTAAACGTGATGGTAGAAAAATTTCTTTGGGTTCCTCCGTTGCCGAAATCAATGCTATTTTGAAGAATATTTGTACTTCCTGTTAAAGTATAACTATTCATATCTGCGAATCCTTCATTTAATCCTCGAATAACAAATTCTTGATTTAATCTGTCACAATCAGGAGAATTTCCATTATCAAATGCCAATTCCCAAATAGAATGTCCAAATTCATGTGCAATAACCTGTAAATTTGCGGCAAGAGGAATATTTTCCAAATTTGATCTTTGAAACATGATAAATTGATGCGCTCCTGGAACATAAGCTGCATTTAATTTTCCAGAGGATTGAATGGTGCTGCCATCGGTTTCTAAAATAATTTTTGGTTCAAAAAAGATTCGAATTTTCCCATATTTTGAAAATATAGTATCGATAGAATATCCAGTCATGGTTTGGATATTATTTGCGACAACATCAAATTGATAATAAGAAGAAAGCATCGCTAAAGTGGAATAATCTTTTGGAACAACAACACCATTTTTAACTTGATATCTTAAATTTAAATCTTTAGATTGTTCAAAATTTTTAGCAGCAACAATGGATCCTGATACATAACTTGCTTTTAAAATCCCGCCAAAGACAAAATTAAAATAATTTCCATTTAATGAATTGAGATCTTGAAGCCAAGTAAAAGTTGCTTTATCAAATTTAAATGTAGGAGCTTCAGATCGCTTTTGGGTAGATGACATGCTATTCATTTGTAAAACTTCAGCAGTATAAGGTGGTCCTGGAGCTTTTTCTTGATTCGTACAATTATTCATAAAAACAAATAAAGTAAAAATAATAAATAATTTAAAAGCTTTTTTCTTTTGGATCAAGATATCATTCTCCTTTAAAATAATTTATTTCTTATTTAAATTTTTAAAATAAAACTTGCCATCCTAGCCAAGGACCTGAAACTAAATTAGTAAAATTCCAATATCCAAAACTTAAGTTTGATTCTTTCCCTGTTTTATAATTCACTAAAATACGAATAAAAAAAGGAATCGATTGTGAGTTTGTGTTTAAGTCTAAAGAAGTTTGCTGTGCAGGATCATCATATGAAATGCTAAAGTAAGGTGAATACAAAAATTGTCCTTCTAAACCAAACCTGTCCGTAAAAAAAGTTTGATAACCTAATCCAAATGCAATGGTATTCAAGGATAATTTAAAATATTTTTTATCACTTGAATCCCCATTTTTAGTACTAAAATTAAGTGTATTAAAATGAAAGGTTAAAATATTATTCGAGTTAAAAAAATAGGAAGTATTGTTTGTAAAATTAATTAACCAAGTCGTATTTTCAGGATTACTACTAGAAGAAGGAAATAAAAAATATCCTAAGTAACCAGTTATTACTGAACTTATAGACTTGTTGCTAAAGAAACGGTATCTTGCTTTTAAAAATAAAAAAGGATTCCATGTGAGTGAAGTAACAAGAGTTGAAGCTGTATTTGTTCCTATTGTGAAGTTATCGGTTAATCCATAATCTAATCCAGTGAGCGGTAGATCAAAAGTAAAACGATTTTCTGGAACTGTTCCTGTGTCAAAGTAACCAGAAAAAAAACCTAAAGGAGTTTGTACAGGAGGGCTTTGTTCAATAAAGTCACTCCCTCTTTGAGCATGGGCAGAAAATGTTATAAAGAATGTTAAGAAACAAAAAAGTGTAAATTGTTTCAATTGGAATCTACCTTTGTAAAGAAGATAAACATTATAGTTAACGGAGTTTCAGATCTATGCTAAAAAAAACTTTATATTTAAACATGCTCGTAGCTGTTTCTTTAACGACAACTTCATGCTTAACTGTTGGAAATCAATTTCCAAGTGTGGTGAACTGGATCAAACCTAATGTTACTACAAAAAATGAAATTGAAAAAGCATTTGGCCCGCCTTATCGTGTTGGGTATGATTCTGGAATGAAAACGTATTCTTACGGATATTATAAGTATTCTCTTTTTTCTGAAAGCCAAACAAAAGATTTTACAATTCGATTTAATGAAAATATGACTGTTTATAACTATACCTTTAGTAGTTCTTTTCCAGAAGATAAATAATTTTTATCTTTTTAATATCAATACTTAGTAATAAAATAGCATACTGCCGCAACAATTTGTTTCAGCTTGTTTTATTGAAATTTATGAAAAGAACCCATACTTAAGAGCATAAATAAAATAATAACTTAAATTTATTATTATATTTATATTCTATTATTGTTATGTAAGGGTTTTTGTAATGAATTTTAAAAAGATAAGTATATTAGGATCTATTTTGTTAACTGGACTTATTGCAGAAAGTTCTTTTGCTTGTTCTTCTTGTGGATCAAGCGCAACAGCTCCTCTTGTTTTAAATCCAAATGAAAATTTAAAAATGTATTTAGGAATATCTCAGAATTTTGGATACATGAATTATGGCGGTTATGGATCTTCAGGAACAACAAGAACAGCAAATAAAATGTTGTCCTCAAGAAAAACCTTAACTCTTGCTGTTGGTTATAGAACTAGTGAAAATTCTTTTGTTACTTTAACAGGATCTGTGATTCAAAATGAAGGTCCGGCCGATACAATGAATTATGCAAGCGGCACAAAAACAAGATATTTATTAGGAGATCCTATTCTTTCTGGTAGATACAATCTAGTAAACATGGGAATGGACAATATTTATCGTCCTCAAATACAAATAATGGCAGGATACAAGCCTGGATTAGCAAAAAATATGGTTGATCGAGACGGCGGTGCTGTTGATACCGTAGGTAATGGATTTCACCAAACAAATGGAGGAATTGATTTTTGGTGGGGAATGCCAATGATTCAATTTGGTGCGAGTCAATTAGTTACTTATTCGTTTAATAGAAATCCGGGCAATGATTTTGGCGGTGGACTCAGTCAAACAAAACGTTCTCGTGATTTACAATATACAACAGTGCTTACTGTTGGCCACGCTTTTACCGATTATAAATTTTCTATTCAGGCAGGGATGATTCTCGATTATATTGGTGAAGAAAAAATTTATTTACAAAATTCTTCTGGAGATCAAACATCAAAAACAATTTCTCCAGCACAATCCAATACGGCATTTTTTCTTGCTAAATTTAACGTAACAGATTTGGATACTCTTCGCTTTACCTATACCATTGGTGGCGCTTATGATGGGAACTTAGGGCCTTACACAAATTCAAATCAAACGACTTCAAACTCTGCTTTAGTTGCCTATGAAAGAACATTTTTTTAAAAAAGGTAGATTGTGAAATATAATTTTATTTTAAAATTTTTAAGCGTTATTTTATTTTTGAATTCTAGTTTATCTTATGCTTTATGTGAGCCTGTAGATTTAAATCATTTTATGAAAAATATTGAAGGAAAAAAAAATATTCAATTGGTATTTTTTTCATCATGGTGCTCTGATTGTAAAGAAGAATTATTAAAAATAAAAGATGACCTAAATGAGAATTATATTTTAATTAATACATTTGATTCTCTTGGAAAAGGTGATATATCATTAAAATCTTTAAAAATAGATCACAAATGTATTTTTGATAAAGACAGATTGTTAGCTAAAAAATATAAAGTGAAATCGGTGCCCAAAAAAATATTAATTCCATAAATTAAATTTCGGTTGAGATATTAAAAAACAGTACCATCACTTTCAATTTTGAGGGGAGGGCTTCCATCTTTTCTTAATTGCGCTGCAATTTTTCTTCCAGCCCACCAAGTTCCACCTTCTAAAACTCGAGCAAGTGGAAAATCGGAAGACTTTTTTCCTAATAATTCTGTTACTTTTTTTCCAATTTCATCTAGTAATGCAATGGTTAATGCGCGCCATTCAATAATTAAAGGAGAGCCCGGATGATGCAATTTTTCAATGTCATCTTTATTTTTTAAAGTAATTAACCCTGTGTCAATAATCAATCCACCGTTACGGTATTCGGCAAGCCCTGTTAAGGCATCTATATGAGAAATGGTAAAACCTGCTTCCATTAATGGTTCAAATAAGGAGTAGGAAAGCCATTGAGAAAGTTTATGGAAAGGAACTAATGAAGAAATTCCTTCTCCTAATGCTTTGTAGGACCAAACGTCTCCCAAATTAATTTGATTGATAGAAGCTCTTCCTGGCCAAATAGAACCTAGTCCCTGTTGAATTGTTCGTAATATTTGAGTTGCTGTTACGTTCCCTGTTGGGCATTTTTCTTGTAAATAATCGAGTAAATTTCCAATGCGAGGATTTTCACTTCCAAAGATATCACTATCTTTTAAAAGTGTTTCCCCTAAATTTTGAAGAAGTTTTAAACGACCTTCCATTCCAATTAAAGAATTTTTTTCGGTAACCTGAAGTCCTTGCGCAAATTCTTCTAAAGTAAGAGATTTTAAACGTTCTGCATTTACTTGATAAGGATTTTCTTTTTCCGAAGAAAATAATCCCGCTAAAAACATTCTTAAACTAGCAACAGCAAGGCCTTCTGAACGTGTGTATTCTTTTCCTGTATTTTTTTCAGAATATTTCCAACGAATACCTGCTCCAGCATCTAATAAAACGCTTAAAACAACTAGGTCTAATTTTGATTTTGTTCTTTGATTTGTTGTAAAACGAGTCAGTGCTAATTTTAATTCTGTTAATCTATCAAAATTTCCTACATTAAAATGATTCCATCGTGAATGAAAAGGAATATTTAAATTTGGATAATTTTCTAAAGTAACAGAAGTAACAAATTTAGAAACTTCATCTAATTTATCCATATGAACAATGAAATTGGTGTTACCAGATAAAGCTAAATTAAATATTTCATGTGCTTTTTTTCTTATTGTTAATGGTGAAAAAATATTTTCAATATCGTGAATATCACCGCTAAAGTCATTCATAAGCTTATTCATCTAATTTGCGCCCTTTCACTTTTTTAAGTTCGGAGACACTTTTTGTTTTTCCCTCTGTAAAATAACCGGCGGCTTTTTTAGCTTCCATTTCTACTTGGGCATCCGGCGGAATCAATTCATCTGGTATAGAAACTCTTCTCACAACTTCAATTCCACTTTCTACAATAGCATTGTATTTCATATCACTCATGGAAACGAGATTATCAATGCGCTGAATTCCTAACCAATGCAATACATCAGGCATGAGTTGTTGAAAACGCATGTCTTGAACCCCTGCAACACATTCCGTTCTATGAAAATAAGTGGCGGCACTATCACCACCTTCTTGGCGTTTTCTTGCATTGTAAACTAAAAATTTTGTTACTTCACCAAGAGCTCTGCCTTCTTTTCTAAAGTAAACAATCAATCCTGAACCGCCTTCTTGTGCAGTACGAATAGATTCTTCAATTCCATGAGTTAAATATGGCCTACATGTGCAAATATCGGAACCAAAAACATCGGAACCGTTGCATTCATCATGAATACGAACCGTTAATTTTTTCGAAAGATCGGAAACGTTTTTTACATCTCCAAAAATATAAACGCTTGTACTGCCAATTGGAGGAAGTAACACTTTTAAATCACGCCGTGTAATTAATTCAGGAAACATTCCACCCGTTTGATTAAATAATACTCTTCTTAAATCGCCTTCAGAGACATTAAATCTTTTTGCAATTCCTGGTAAAAACCAAACAGGATCAATCGCTGCTTTTGTTACTAAAACGTCTTTATTTTTAGATATAATTTTATCATCTATATGAAGTCTACCAACTTCAATTGCTTGTGAAATTTCTGGCATATTGATATGAGCAGTTGTAATAGCAATTGTTGGCCTTATGTCATAACCTTTATCAAAAAAAGATTTAAAAACTTCACCAACTTTTGCTCCCCAAGGGTCTAGACTAACTATTTTTTCTGGATCTTCCCAAGAAGGAAAAGGACCAATATTTATTACAGGAGATGTGTTTGTTAAATCTGGTTTATGTTCCATAGTCAAGGCACCAGATGCATTTGCTAAGGCACGGTAAACGGTATAACTTCCACTATGAGTACCAATGGAATTTCGATGTTCGCGGGTTGTTAATGAGGCAACAACGGGGCCTCTTAATAATGGGTCTGCTTCTCCCCAATTTAGAGGAGCGGCGTGTTTAAAAATGCTAGCAGGATGTGAAGTTAATAATACGTGACCATTACTTGTCATTTTTTACTCCTAATTCTTTTAGGACATCCAATTTTGATTGGTGATTTGAAACCATTTTGTTGTTACTTTTTTACGATTACTCCAAAATTCTATACCACCATCGCCCGTGATATCTCCATGTCCAAATTTAGAAAGATTGATTCCTCCAAAAGAAAAAGGTTCTCTTGGCACAGGAATACCAATATTTATTCCTATCATTCCCGCTTTTGCATTTGCAGAAACATATTCCGCGATATCTCCACGAGAAGTAAAGACAGAAGCTGCATTTCCATAAGGATTTGCATTTTCTATTTTCATAGCTTGTTCCAAACTTTTACAACGTATGATGGATAAAATCGGACCAAATAATTCTTCTTTTGCAGAATAACTTTGAGGATCAACATGATCTAATATTGTTGGGTTAAGCCAATTTCCACCAGAATATTCTTCTGGTACTGTTACCTTACGTCCATCTACAAGAATTTTAGCACCTTCAGCAGTAGACTTTTCAATTGCATTTTTTAATCGATCCAAAGACTGTTTCGTTATGACTGCTCCAATGTCTTTGCTTGCTTGAAACTTTTCAGCTTTATTTGCTATTTCTTGAATAATGGAGTCGGTTTCTCCAACAGACAATAATACACTTGCTGCCATGCAGCGTTGTCCAGCACAACCTGAAAAAGAGGATAAAATTCCGTCCACGGCAAGTTCTTTTTGAGCATCTGGCATTAAAAAAATATGATTTTTTGCACCTCCTAGAGTTAAAGCTCTTTTTCCATTTGCCGTTGATCGTGTATAAACATATTTTGCAACAGGAGAAGAGCCCACAAATCCAATTGCCTTTATGTCTTCATGATCACAAAGAGCATCTACTGTTACTTTATCGCCTTGAACAACATTTAAAATTCCATCTGGTAATCCACATTCTTTAAGAGCATTTGCAATGAGCAAAGATGTCATTGCTGTTTTTTCGGAAGGTTTCCAGATAAAAGCATTCCCAACCATGATGGCAATAGGAAACATCCACATGGGCACCATGGCAGGAAAATTACTTGGTGTGATCCCTGCTACAATTCCTAAAGGCTCTCTTCTGTATTCACATTGTATGCCTTTTGAGACTGTCATTTTTATAAGGGGATCATGATTTTGAAGTCCTATCGCAAATTCAATGATCTCAACACCTTTTAAAACGCCATCGCGCCCTTCTTGAGGAAGTTTTCCGCACTCGTTGCTTATTGTTTGGGACAAAATGGACATGTTATCGAGAAGCCATGCTTTAAATTGATTCATGACAACAGCTCTGTCACGATAGCTTTGCTGTCCCCATTCTTTTTGCGCATTTTTTGAAGTTTGAACTGCTTTATCAATTGTTTTTAATGTACTTCGGTAAGTATTTGCAATCACTTTTCCAGTAAAAGGACTTAATATGACCCCTAATTTTTCATCGGGAGTTTCCCATTTTCCTTCAATAAAATTAAGGCATTCTACAATCTTTGGGCTTGTGCTTGAAGAGGACATAAGATCTTTATCCTTTTTCCTTGGCTTTGCTGAACAAAAAGAGTATGCGTACTATCCCTAGACTATTGGTGAGAATTTAGTGTATGTCAATTTTCCGGTGCGGTAAATTCAGCCCACTAATAAAAAGGCGAATTCAGACATTTGATGTTTTAATTTGCATCCAATAAAGTCATACCAACGTTATTTTTGGTATCAGTGTTGTGTAGGAGAATAAAAAACGATGCCGCCTAAAATGCCTTCTCAACCACAAGAGCTGACTCGAGCGGAAGTAAGTCAACTCAAAACTTTACTTACAAAATTGCGTGATGAGCTCTATGCAAAAGAAGTTGCACGTAAAAATGAAGGAGCCTATGAAATAAGTCGGGATGATATATCTGATGAAACCGACTTAGCATCTGTAGAAACAGATCAAGAAGTAAATATGAAACTTGCAGAAGCTGATAGAGTAAAAATTGCTTTAATTGAAAAAGCTCTAAGAAAAATTGAAGCCAATGATGGAACCTATGGACTATGTGAAGGAACGGGAGATCCAATCGGATTTAAACGTTTGCAAATACAACCCTGGGTCCTTTATTCTCTACGCCATCAAGAAGATCTTGAAAGGGGAAGAAGAGCAAATTGATTTTATTTATGAGTATTTAAAAAAACCTTTAAAGAGATTTCTCTTTAGAGGTTTTTTTTATATGAAACATTTCTTCTCTGGACTGCATTTTATATTAATGATATTTTCAAAATCCATTCATTTATAAAACAATTCATAAGGGGATATTAATGTCTCAGAATTTCAGAAAAATTTTGAATAAAAGCTATTTATTATGTTTGCCATTGTCACTTATTTTATTAAATTTCTCTTATGCTGCGGACTTGCCAAATGGTGTTAAGTTATCTAAAAATCAAGTTTTAAATAGAGGAAATGGTGCTGAAATACCAACTATTGATCCACAAAAAATTGAAGATGTTCAGGCTGCAAATGTAGGTTTAGATGTTTTTGAAGGTCTTGTTCGTTATAACTCTCAAGGAATATTAAAGCCAGCAGGTGCTACAGATTGGACTATTAGCAAAGATGGATTGACCTATATTTTTCATTTAAGAAAAAATTCAAAATGGTCAAATGGAGATATTATTACCGCGCATGATTATGTATATGGTTTTCAGCGACTTGTAGATCCTAAAACCGCATCTTCTTATGCTTTTATTGTATCCTCAATTAAAAATGCAGAATTAATAAGTGCAGGAAAAGAGCCTTTAAATAAACTAGGTGTGGTAGCATTAAATGATTATACTTTGCAAATATCTCTAAATGAACCTACTCCTTATTTATTTGAAATTCTAACTTTAAGTAATTGTGTACCAGCAAATAAAAATGCAATGGATAAAAAGAAAGATCAATTTTTTCAAGCCGGTAATTTAGTTTCAATGGGTCCTTATATTTTAAAATATTGGAAAGTTGGTGATAAAATCACTTTGGTTAAAAATCAAAATTATTGGAATGCGAAAAAAACTATAATTGAAGAAGTTCATTTTTATCCAACCCAAAATTTAACATCAGAAGAGCAAATGTATGAAGCAGGTCAATTAGATATTACAAATGAAATACCTATGGATAAATATGATTCTTTAAAAAGAAAGTTAACAGATGAAGTTAAAACAAACCCCGCTTTAACTTCTTATTGGTTTAGTTTTAATTTAGATAAACCACCATTTAAAGATAATATTAAATTGCGTAAAGCATTATCTCTTGTCATTGATCGTGAAATCATAACAAAGAAGGTAACAATGAGAGGGGAAAAGCCTATCTATGATATTGTTGCTATAGGGACAAAAAATTATAATCAGTTTAAATATGATTGGAGTGATAAATCCATTCAAGACAGAATTCAATTAGCAAAAAAATTATATGAAGAAGCTGGATATTCAGCGGATAAGCCTTTAAATATTACAATATTATACAATACTAATGATAATAGTAAAAAATTAGTCTTAGCACTTGCATCTATGTGGAAACAAACTTTAGGAGTAAATGCAGTTACCGAAAATCAAGAGTGGAAAGTCTTTTTAAATTCAAGAAATAAAGGTGAATTTGATGTGGTCTGGAATAGATGGATCGCAGATTATAATGATGCGAATACATTTGCAGATTTATCAAGATCAGATAGTGAAATGAATACTTCCAAATTTAAAAATCCAAAATATGATGAGCTTTTGAAATTAGCAAAAAAAGAACTTGATTTAAAGAAAAGGCAAAAAATTCTTGAAGAGGCTTCTGCTTTAATGATGAATACTTATCCTATTGTTCCTTTATATTCTGCTGTAACTACCCACTTGGTAAAGAAACATGTTGGGGGTTATACTGGTAAAAATCCACAAGACTCTACTCAATCTTTTGAGTTATATATAAAAGATCATGAACAAAGATAATAAGTCACTCCTTTGACATTAAGCTTTTAAACTTTAGTCACGATAATGTGCAGGGAGTTTAAAAGCATGGGCGGATTTATAAAATACATTGCTATATTTATGTTTTTTGGAGTGATTTGGTTTGGTATTTTATCAATTCAAGTTAGTAAAAAAACTTCATTATTTGTAGCTATTCAAAAAGAATTAAAAATCTATCCTGAAGAAGAAGAAGATCAATCCAATAAAAAATCAATTGATAGAGAAAAAGTAATTGATGCAATTTCAAAAGCATTTAGTAATTAAGTTAAAAAATGTCTCATAATATCTTTATAAATAAATAAAGAACGGTGAACAGAAATAACATATGGATCATCATAGGTTATATCATAGGGAATTCCTAAATCATCATCAAAACAACAGGGCATGGAAACCGCATGAAGTTCTGATTTGGGATTTATTTGAATGGAGTTGATTGTTTCTTTTAAACTTGCATGTGAATGCACAAATAATAAAACTATTTTTTGAAAAGAAGTTAAAAGTAAAGAACAGTCTTCAATTTTTTTAGGAATGATGTTTATATTTTTTTTATCATTCAATTTTTCAATTATTTTATCATAATCTCTTTCCATAGCAGGATCAATTGAAAAAATAGTCCATTTTGTCATATTGGCAATATAATACCCCGTTCTTGGATTATAACCATCACCAACAACAAGAATAGCAATAGATTCATCATTATAATCTAATTTTAATTTGTGCCTGACGGCTTCAAATGCACCCTGAGTTTCGGAAATTTCTTTTGCATTTGGATAAAATTCTGTATCAATAAGTTTTGCAGCAGATTTCAGTTTTAAAAAAAAATCGATATAACGAAGGCTCGGTTTTGTTACTTTTATTGTAAAATATTCGTTTGTTTCAGAGTGATCAATAACGGGACGTGGCATACTAAACCTCAAGCTTAAAATAGGATAATCCTATTCAATTTGCTTAAACTAATATTCCATTTATAAATGGTCAATAGAACTTGAAAGAATAGTATCGGTTAAAACTTTATGAAAAGGTTTGATAATTTTTAAACCATTTTCGCTTAAACCATATGAAAAAGATTTATTTCCACTTGGAATTTTAAAAAATAGCCCAAAATCTACCCCTATTTCTAATAAATTTTCAATATCTTTTTTTATTCCTTCGCCTGGAGAAGGATTAATCCAATTTTTTAATATATCAACTTGAAATTTTTCTGATTTAAAATCAGGTGAGAAAATTTTTGAAATTTGAGATGCTGTTATTGGAGAGTGTGGCAATAATAAATTTCCAATATCAT
>NZ_JBIPMD010000277.1:0-4032 GCF_044369315.1 Silvanigrella sp. | reverse complement strand
TTGACTTTTAACTGATTTCTTCTTTAACATTGGACAACCC
Organism: Silvanigrella sp.; assembly: GCF_044369315.1. Classification (NCBI taxonomy): domain Bacteria; kingdom Pseudomonadati; phylum Bdellovibrionota; class Oligoflexia; order Silvanigrellales; family Silvanigrellaceae; genus Silvanigrella; species Silvanigrella sp. The sequence continues at coordinate 3,992 of NZ_JBIPMD010000277.1, read as the reverse complement.
TTCTATATGAACGCCTAAGTTCATAGCATATTGTCCACCAAAAGGAATCACTTTAGAATATCGAGAAAGACAAAGACTACTTATACAGCAAGGAAAGGTAAAAGAAGCAATACAAATGGATATTAAAGATGTTCAAGAAATAGCAGCGAATGGTGGTAATCCAGGTAAATATGATTGTGCTATTCAGGAAGCATTAGAATATTCCGACCCTATAGATCCTAATTTGTATCGAACGCCAGCAAACTCGGCTCCTAAGCCTAAAAAAGCAACTTTACCAAGACCAAAAGGAAAGTAGAAATTTATTTAAATTTTAATTTATAAAAAATTTATCATTAGGAAGGTTATATGCTTATACTTGAATATTATGAAGATATGAATAAAGGTATGATTAATAAGAATACTAAAAAAACTGAATTGCGAAGTCTTATAAAAACAAATTTTATTGAGCGTAATCAAAAAGTAGAATATGATTATAACCATATTGATTTTTTTGTTTGTGAAGGAGCACATGCATTTTATGATGATAGTGATAAATTAATAGGATTTTTTATTGTAAATACACCAATATATTTATCTTATAAAGGTATTAATTTATATACTAATTATAAAGAAATAACTATTGAACTAACTAAAAAAAAGAAAAATTCCATATGAAGTTGAATACGATAGGATTTATATAGAAAATGAAAAGATAGAAATTCAAATTCCAGGAATTATAAAAAAAGAAAACAAAGTTGTTATTTATGAAGGTAAAGGAGAAGTAAAAGGAGTCAAGTTTGAGCTAGAAAAGTTAAATGGAAGCATTTCCTTCGAAAGACTCTCTTCTCATCACATCCCATCAAAAGTAACATACGAAAATAGCAATATATCAGCGGATAATGGTCCTGCAATAAGAATGAATTATGATCATGAAAAATATTTTTCTTGTCATGGAAAAAGTAGAAAAACCTTAAAATATTTAGAGTTGCAAAAACAACTTGTACAAAATGGAAAAGTAATGGATGCGATTCAAAATGACGAAGATGAAATTAAAGCCCAAACAAGTACCACTTATTCACGGGCGATAAAAGAAATGAAAGATTATGCCAGAACTTTAAATCCGAATGATTTTAAAAGTAAAAGTTAATTTTTATGAATAAATTTTTACTATAATTAATAATATATTAATACAAAATAGTTAAAGGAATATTTAGCATGATTTTTGAATTTATAGATAATCCCAAATTAGGATTATTAAAAGCAGGAATGACTAGAGAAGAAGTAAAAAATATTTTTCAATCAAAGGTGTTTGAATTTAAAAAAACTCCTATTTGTAAAGTAACTACGGAAGCATATTCTGATTTAGACATTCATGCATTTTATGATGATGAGACTAATAAGCTTGAAGGGCTTGAGATTTTTCAACCAAATAGACTTATAATTGCAGAAGATGCCTCAATCCTTGCAACAGACATGCAGCATTTTCTTAGAATATTAACTAATAAAAAAATTAAATTTGAACATGATTTAATGGGATTAAATTTAATGAATAATAGAATTAAAATTTATGTGCCTCATAAAGATGAATCTGTTGCGGAATGTGCTTGTGTCTATATTGATTTAAGAGAAGGTTGTAGTCTTAATATTAAAAGTAAGTAAGGTTATAGTTTAAAATATTGATTATAAGATATTGATTGCAAAAAATATAGTTCATTTTGATTTAATTTTTTAATGAAATTATTTATAAAAATAAAAAATAAATTTTAATAATTTTAAGTATAGTAAAAAATATAATAATGTTAATTGATAGGAAATTTATATGTTAATTTATGAATACTTTGAAGATTTTAATAAAGGTTTAATTAATAAAAAAAACAAAAAAAATGATCTAAGAAAAATACTTAAAAGTAATTATTTAGAATTTCCTAAGGAAGAATTTTATAATAAAAGAGATTCTTTTAGATCAATTGGTATTATGGTGATGTATGATGATAATGATTATTTGCAAAGCATTGAAATTAATACAATACCACTTTATTTATCATTTAAAAATTTTAATTTGTTTACTTTCTATGAAGAAATAGTAAAAGAACTTAGAAATAAAAAAATTGATTTTGTAACTGAAAGTGAAGGAATTCATCTAGAGAAAAAAATATCAATATATATTTACCTGAGATGAATTACGATGAAAATAAAGATCAAGTTTCAAATGAGTTATGTAAAGTAGTTTCATTTAACTTTGAATTACAAAAGTTAAATGGAAGCATTTCCTTCGAAAGACTCTCTTCTCATCACATCCCATCAAAAGTAACATATGAAAATAGTAATATATCAGTGGATAACGGTCCTGCAATAAGAATGAATTATGATCATGAAAAATATTTTTCTTGTCATGGAAAAAGTAGAAAAATCTTAAAATATTTAGAAAAGCAAAAACAACTGGTACAAAATGGAAAAGTAATGGATGCGATTCAAAATGACGAAGATGACATAATAGGAAAAACAATTACTACTTATTCAAGAGCGATAAAAGAAATGAAAGATTATGCCAGAAATCTAAGTCCTAGTGACTTTATAATTAAATAAAAGAGGTATGAGATGCTAGTGTTTAAATATTTTTCTAATATAAATGATGGTTTTATTAAACCTTATATGGATATCAATGATTTTAGAAAACAATTAAAAAGCAGTTATATTACTTTCGAAAATGAAGATAATATAGATTTTCCTGAAAGAGATATATTCAATTCCATTGGTATTCAATCATCTTACAATGATAATTTGAAGACGTATAATTTAGATATCAATGATGAAAATAAATTTATGTATAAAGATATAAATTTAATTGATGATGTTAAAAATATTTTACTTAAATTTAAAGAAAATAAAATTGAATATAAAATAGATGAATATGGAATGACAATAGAAAATGGGATTATTGGATTATTTATACCAGATATGATTGAAGATCAAAGTGATTCAGAATTTAATGAGCAAAAAGTAAGATCAATCAATATATATTTTGACCATGGAGAATGCAGTCTAAGTTTTGAAAGATTAATATCTAATCATATTCCATCAAAAAAAACCTATGAAAAAAGTAAAATTAGTTCAGATGATGCTCCATCAGTTCTTATGTACTTAGAGCATCAAAAGTATTTAGCTAGCCATGGAAAAAGTAAAGATACTGCTCAATATATTGAGATGCAAAAAAAATTAGTAGCTGAAGGTAAAGTAATAGAAGCAATACAAAAAGATATTGAAGACATAAAAAATAAAACAAATATTATTTATACTAAAGGCTTAAATCAAATGAAAAATTACGCAAAAACATTAAATCCCAATGACTTTATTGAAAAATAACAAAGCAAAGTAAAAGGAAGTAAATTTTATGTTATTTGAATATTCAAAAGAAGCCAAAAATGGACAATTAAAAGCTGGAATGAGCAGAGAAGAATTTAGAAAAGTATTTAACTCTGAAGTTTATGAGTTTTTAAAAACATCCTTGTGTGAATTAACAACAGATGCATTTCATGAATTAGACGTCCATGCACATTATGAAAGTGAATGACATTTTTTCTTAATTTAACGAAAGAATTTAGCTTATTTATAATAGAAATATAAATTGAATTTAGGATATTATTTATTCGAAATTTAAAATTAAAATGAAATCTTATTAATTATATCAAAATATATTAAATATAAATATTAAGTCGAGAAGAGCAAAGGAGCAAACATTTATTTAATAGAAGTATAATAATTTTGAAAATTATAACAAATATAAAGCTAATAGAAAACCTCTATATGAGATAGAAGTAACTACAAAAGAAATAGACAAAAATGGTAAATATTTTTCTGACGAAAAATATTATCCTAATTAAGGAAAAATAATTTTGGTGCGCCAAGATAAGTGCGTAAGAACCAGTGAGTGCGAATCTCACCCACGTAAAGATTAGCCATCAGCGTGGAAGTAAGCAGTGCGATTAATAAGGTAACAAATTAATTGAAGCCAT
>NZ_JBIPMD010000276.1:0-4093 GCF_044369315.1 Silvanigrella sp. | reverse complement strand
GAGCAATTTAGCTCCCTCGCTGGATAATTGCGCCTAGAGGGGACATTCTTGAAAAGTAACAACCCAATCTTTCGTAGCTCCTAATTATTTGCAACAGAACCAAAGATTTTATGCAAATTTACATTACCCCAAGTCAGAACCTAGGAATAAAAAAAATAGAGGGAGGCGAGAATAAACCCAATGGTTTATTTGAAAACATAGAAAAAGAATTTATCAAAAGCACTGCGGATGGGCTTTTGTATTTAGCAAAACAAAATAAGCAACAATGGCAAGAGGAAACCTTTTTATACTGGCTCGATTTTATCAATCACTATTTATATCGATTGTGTGTTTATGATGGCAATCAGTCTAAACAAATTCATGTTCTAGTTGATGAACAATTCCTATCTGAAAAAATAGAAAGCCTTCCTCCCATGATAGGAGGAGAGTATTTAAATTTTTCTGGATTGATGAAGATTTGGTATGAAATAAATTTTAAGGTAAGTGAAACATTAATAAAAGAAGGTTTAAGCTTGGATCTTTATATAAGCCAAGCTTTTCCTCATTGGGATACAGTTGGAAAAGTATATTTTCATTTGGCAGAAAATAAAACAAACCCAGAATGGCCTTTTGCATTCCTTGTTACTTATTCAACAAAGCTGAATGAAAAAGCGAAGCCCAAGCATTTGCCTTTAGGCAGTGCGATAGAAAATGCTACTAGTGAAAAAAATAAAAAGTTAATAAGAAATATTTTGCAACCCTTGCAAAATATTTCTGTGGAATGTGATTTTATAAAGGGATTGCTTGATAGGAGAGAGATATTTCAACCGCAAATATGGAGTCCTTCCCAAGCATTTTCTTTTTTAAAAAATACACACATATATGAAAAACACGGAGTTGTGGTTCGTATTCCAAATTGGTGGAATCCTAAGAAACCTATCAAACCACAAATTAAAGTTACACTTGGAGAAGAAGAACCAAGCTATGTTGGTATTCATTCCCTTTTAAATTTTCAAATAGATCTTTGTTTAGGAGATTCTTCGCTTACTGAAGAAGAAGTTTTTGCAATCATGAATGCAAAATCTCAATTCGTTAATTTACGCGGAATTTGGGTAGAAGTTGATAAGGAAAAATTAAAAGAAGTTTTGAACCATTGGAAATCGGCGTTAAAAGCTACAAATGAAACGGGAGTTTCGTTTTTACAGGGGATGCGTTTGCTTGCTGGAGCTTCTCTTGCAAAAGATGATGAGAAATCAAATTCATTGTCTGATGATCTTCGAAGTTGGACTTCAATAACAGCTGGTAAATGGTTTGATGAGATATTAAATGGGTTACGTTCACCAGAAAATAATAAATTTATTTCCCCTAATTTTGAAGAAAAATTAAATGCCACTTTACGTCCCTATCAAAAATCAGGAGTAAATTGGCTTTGGCTTTTATACAATTTAAAACTTGGGGGGTGTCTTGCTGATGACATGGGACTTGGCAAAACAATTCAAGTCATTTCACTTCTTTTATGCATTAAAGAAAGCAGAAAAAAATCAAAACCTTCTCTTCTTATTGTTCCTGCTACTCTCATAGGAAATTGGAAAGCAGAGATTTCAAAATTTGCGCCAAGCATCTGTTACTTTATTGCGCATACATCTGAAATGGAAAAAATGAATCAAAATAATTTTGAACAAGATTTAATAGATGATTATGATGTTATTATTACAACTTATTCTTCTTTAAATAGGACTTCTTGGCTACAAAGTTGTGAATGGGATCTGGTTATTTTAGATGAGGCACAAGCTATTAAAAATCCGGCTGCAAAACAAACTCTTGCTTGTAAACAATTTAAATCTAAGATGCGTCTTTCTTTAACAGGGACTCCTGTAGAAAATAATCTAATTGACCTCTGGTCCATTCTTGATTTTTCTTGCCCAGGATTGCTTGGAAATATAAAAGAATTTTCAATATATTCTAAGAAAATAAAACAGCAGTCAGCAAAGTTGGAAGAAAATGTTTATAGGCCTCTTAGACAACTTGTAAAACCTTATATTTTAAGAAGGTTAAAAACCGATCCTAAAATTATTTCCGATCTTCCTGATAAAACAGAGCTTAAAACTTATTGTCACCTTACTCTCAAACAAATTTCATTTTACAATCAAGCCGTTTCTGAGCTTGCCCAAAGCTTGCAAGGGCTTGATGGGATTAAAAGACAAGGTATTATTTTTTCCTATATAAATCGATTTAAGCAGATCTGCAATCACCCTGATCAATGGTTAAAAGAAGGAGAATATGATCTTCTTCAAAGTGGAAAATTCATACGTTTGAAAGAAATTTTAACTAAAATTGCTGAAAAACAAGAAAAAGTTTTAATTTTTACCCAATATAAAGAAATTATAGATGTTCTTAATGAAGTAGCTCAAAGTATTTTCAATCAAGAAGGTCTTCTCCTTCATGGAAGCATAGCAATTAAAAAAAGAAAAGAATTGGTAGATAATTTTCAAAGTGAATTTGGTTCTCCTTTTTTTATTCTTTCATTAAAGGCGGGAGGAACGGGATTAAATCTTGTTGCAGCTAATCATGTGATTCATTTTGATAGGTGGTGGAACCCTGCAGTAGAAAATCAAGCAACAGATAGAGCATTTCGTATAGGACAAAAGAAAAATGTTCTTGTGCATAAGTTTATTTGCCAAGGAACAATTGAAGATAAAATAGATTCTATGATAGAAGACAAAAAATTTCTTTCAAATGAAATTTTAGAGGGGGATTCTCAGATTTCAATTACATCACTTTCCAATGAAGAAATTATCAAACTTGTTTCTCTTGATATCAATAAAGCAATGGGTGATGAAACTTCTGAAAAATAATGATGTTTTATTTAATAGAAAGGAAAAATGAATGAGTTTTTGGGGGCCCTATATTTCACAAGCTGAAAGGAAAAAACAAGCGAAAAAGAAAGTAACAGTTCTTCAAAAAAAAGGAATTCAGGTGGATCCTGTTGTCATTGAAGGAAGGGCTATTGCAAAAACTTTTTGGGGAAAATCATGGTGCGACAATTTAGAAAACTATAGTGATTATGAAAATCGACTTCCACGAGGAAGAACTTATGTACGCAATGGCTCTGTAATTGATCTTAAAATAACCGCTGGAAAACTTCTTTCACTTGTTAGTGGTTCTGATATTTATAAAGTTCAAATTGATATAAAACCCATTCAGCATGCGAGATGGGATTCTTTAGTTCAAAACTGCAATAAAAAAATTACTTCTGTATTTGAACTTCTTCAAGGGAAATTTTCTAAATCTGTAATGGAAATTGTAACAGAAAAAAAGAATGGTTTATTTCCTCTTCAAAATGATCTGAAATTCTCTTGTTCTTGTCTTGATTTTGCAAGTATGTGTAAACATGTTGCGGCTACCTTATATGGAGCAGGAGCGCGCCTTGATGAAAAGCCAGATCTTCTTTTTATTCTTCGGGGTGTGGATAGCAATGATTTAATAACTTCTGTTGATGTAAATAAATTTACAAATAAATCAAATAATTCAAAAATAAAATCAGAAGATATTTCTAAGTTATTCAATATCGATCTAGAAGAAAAAAAAGATACCAAAATAAAAAATAAAAAAGAACCTCAGGAAAAATCAAGAAAAAATAATGAAAAAAAATTGTCAAAGAAAAAGTCAATAATAAAAAAAGAATCACTAAAAAAAACAATGCCTAGAAAGAATAGTAAAAAGAATCCTGCAGGATTAATGAAAAAAAGCAAATAAAATTTTTAAATGTTTGAGGAATTTAAAAAAAGTATCTGTTTTTCTAGAACTACGAATGAAGGTTCTATCGCAGAAATAAATTAATTAAAACTTATTCAGATAAATCAAGTCAATCGTCGTCTTCTTGCAATTATCCAGCAAGAGCTACTTTGTGCGGAATAGAACTTCATCACATGCTTAGAAAAGGTCAGCATAAAATAATTCACAATAAACCTATCTGGGAGCAATTTTGGGTTCTGTTGCAAATAATTAGGAGCTACGAAAGATTGGGTTGTTACTTTTCAAGAATGTCCCCTCTAGGCGCAATTATCCAGCGAGGGAGCTAAATTGCTCCCAAATAGGCAAATGACTTTTAAAT
>NZ_JBIPMD010000275.1:0-4102 GCF_044369315.1 Silvanigrella sp. | reverse complement strand
GTTCTGCAAATAAATTAGTTGATGAAAGTGTTAAACTTGATACAACCGCAAAAGAAATAGAAGTTTTAATTAAAGGGGATAAATAATTTATGCCAAAATTATATTATAATTTTAAAAAAGTTATTATAATTTTTACTTTTATTTTTCAAATAATTATTTACAATCCTCTTGTTTACCCTGATGCTATTTCAGAAATACGTAAAAAAAATGAAATTGTTTTTGGGATAAAAGATAATTTAGTGCCATTTGGCTTCATAAACAAAACAGATAAAAAAACAAGAAAACTAGAAGGATATGATATCGATTTTGCAAACGAAATTGCCAATAAATTAAATCTCAAAGCTGTTTTTAAGCCTGTAAATTCATCTAATCGAATTCCATTATTATTAAAAAAAGATGTCGATATTTTAATTTGTACAATGACAATTACAGAAAAAAGAAAAGAAGAAATTGATTTTAGCCATCAATATTTTGTTTCAAAACAAAAATTTTTAGTTCATAAAGAAACAGTGCGTGAATTAAAAGATATAGATGGGAAAATTATTGTTACCTCAAAAGGATCTACAGCAGAAACAAATACAAAAAAATTTCTCCCTAAAGCAAAGGTCTTGGGTTTAGAAGATTATTCTCAAGCTGCACATGCACTTTATCTTGAAAAAGTATTTGCAATCACAACAGATGAATCTGTTTTAGTCGGATTATTAGCAAATATGAAAGGTAAATCCGATTTTGAAATCATAAATTTTGATATTTCTTCAGAACCTTATGGAATTGGAGTAAGAAAAAATTCGGATGATTTATTAAAATTAATCAATGATACTTTAGAAGAAATGGAAAGAACGGGAAAGGCAAAAGAAATTTTTGATAAATGGTTTGGCCCCACTTCCTCTGTTCCATTAACAAGAGATTTTAAAATTGAACCAGCGAAATTAGGGTCTAGTAAAAATTAAAATTTACAATTGCCTGGAGTACGTGGAAAAGGAATTACATCACGAATATTACCCATTCCAGTAATCCACATAATTAATCTTTCTAAACCTAAACCAAATCCAGCATGAGGGACAGAACCAAAACGACGTAAAGAAACATACCAGTCCATGTGTTCTGCATCTATTCCTTTTAATTTCATTCGTTTCTTTAAAATATCTTCACGATCTTCTCTTTGACTACCACCAACAACTTCACCAATTCCAGGCATTAAAACATCCATCGCTCGGACTGTTTTTCCATCGTCATTTAAATACATATAAAATGCTTTTTGTTCTTCAGGATAGTCATAAACAATTGTAGGTGATTTAAAGTGCTCTTCACAAAGGTAACGTTCATGTTCACTTTTTAAATCACATCCCCAAAACAAGGGATTTTCAAATTCTTTGCCACACTTTTTCAAAATATCAATGGCTTCCGTATAACTTACTCGAATAAATGGGTTTTCTAACGCCATTCTTAAATAAGGTCTTGTATCAATTTGATTTTTTTGAATACAAACATCAATGTCATCATGACAATTTTCTAAAATATCGGCGACAACATAACGAATCATATCTTGAGCAAGATTCATATTATCTTCTAAATCAGCAAAAGCGACTTCAGGCTCCACCATCCAAAACTCAGCAAGGTGTCTTGATGTATTTGAATTTTCTGCGCGGAATGTAGGGCCAAAAGTATAAACTTTATTCATGCCCATAGTTAACAACTCACCTTCGAGTTGCCCCGTTACGCACAACATTGAGGATTCAGAAAAAAAGTCTTTTTCAAAATCCACTTTTCCGTCTTTTGTTTTTGGAACATGAGCAAGATCAAAGTTTGTTACTTTAAATGATTCTCCAGCGCCTTCTCCATCTGCTGTTGTAAGAATTGGAGTGTGAACGTAACAAAATCCTTTTTCAACAAAAAAACGATGGATCGCAAAACTCACACGACTTCGAATTCGAAAAATACTCGAGTACGTAGAAGTTCTTGCACGCATATGTGCATTTTCTCGTAAATATTCCAAAGTCATTTCTTTTTTTTGTAAAGGAAAAGTTTCGGGATCCGCTAATCCAAAAACCTCTATTGAAGAAGCTTGCATTTCATATTTTTGTCCTTTTCCAGGACTTAATACTAAATTTCCTTCTATTTTAAGAGAACAACCTGTTGTTAATTTTTCTACTTCTGTATAATTTGGTAAGTTTGCATCTACAATTACTTGTAATAATTTAGCACATGTTCCATCATTAATTTCTAAAAATGAGAATTTCTTTGAACCTCTTTTGGTTCTGACCCATCCCGCTATTGTAATTGAGGAGGGAGAAATGTTGTCCGCATGAATCTCGGAAATCTGGGTCAATCCAGAAAGTAAAGTTGCCATTGTTTCACCTTCAAATATTTAATAAAATCAGTTTGCTAATCATTATTAGGGTTTAAGTATTTTTGGTACTATATTTATAATCTACCCAAAGCTCACAGTATGTCACAAGCTTTGGATAAGCGCAATGTATTCTAATTTCAATGAAACGAATTATCTATCGTATTTATGATTTTTGTCTAAAACATTTAGGAGAATCGCATTGACCTTCTTCACTTTTTTAAATCATTTTAAGAAGATTTTTTTCATTTTATTTCTATTTTTATCAAATAAATTCTGTTTTGCTCAAAATACGGGAACGAGACAAAATGAACGCAATACCGAACGCTGGTCTCTTTCAACTTACTTCACCGAAAGAGCAAAATTAAAACAGTCCGATCTTTTAATTCGATTTTATAGTGATGGTTCCGGTAAAAATCGACCTCGCATTGAACCCTTTGCTTATGGGCTTTGGTACAACGGCTTGTTAAGTGATGGAAGCTCCTGGGAAGGCATAGGTTACGGAGGGAGTTTATATTTTAATAACTTTATTTCAGGAGTTTTTAAAATACCCACTCCAAATATTGTACCAGGTGTATTTGGTGAACATAGAGAAGAAATGTCTCGAAATATCAGCCGAATCGATTCCTATGGTCCCTCTCTTCGTTTTTTTGGTCGCAATCAGCAAGACTCCGCCTTATTTATCAATTTAAAAAATACACAAAGAGATTTACAAGGACAATATTATGAAGAATGGAATTGGGAAACAGCTCCTATCATTTATATCGCTCAAAGTATTCGTTTTGAAGGTTCTTGGTTATTTTCAAATGATGACTGGCCTGCCTTTTCTTCAAATTATGCAAAACAAAATGGGTTTAAACTTGGCGGTGGCATAGAAATTGGTTTTTTTCGAGTAAGTGGATTTTTTGAAAAAAATTCTTTTATTATTAAAAACCCAAATTATACTTTAAATCCAAATGCATTAAAATCTTTTGATGAAATTCGCCGAGTTATTCAAGTTGGAATTTCTATTTAATCATAAAAAAATTATAAATAACTTGTGATTCCAAGTAAGAGTGAATACGAATAACAATCAACTGAAGGGTATTTTCCTTGAGAAGCATATGCATAAGTTGAATAAGAAGCATTAAACGATTTTTGATACACAGCAGCAATGCTAAAAATAGATTTATTATAATCCAAAGCAAGACCACCTGTTATTCCTTTGTAATCCGAATTTATAATTTCTTCAGGTTCTGTTTTTGCACTTGCCCAGTTGTTTGTAAATAAACCGAATCGAAAAGCTAAATTTTCGATTATTTTTGTTTCAGAACCAAAGGAATAATTTAAAATTGGCTTAAGACTGTAATAATCGATGTCAGAATGAATTCCCGTATAATAAATAACATCAAAAGAAAGTAGCGTAATATCAAATGGTCGCCATGCAATTCCATAACGCATTTGAATAGGAAGCTGATCTACAAAAGAGTTTTTACTAAATGAAGTATATTTATTATTATACTGATCAAAATTGTATTCTTGAACAGTCCCTAAAGAAACTCCATTTGAATTTACAACAGATGCAGATTCTAAAGCACTTGCAGTATAGTTTTGAAGAATAGGAAGTTTATAATTCATAGAAAATCCAAAAGATAAATTATTTAATAATGCCAGTTAAGAGTTGAGAATGTGTTTTTAGAAAAAGAATATGTACTTAAAAAGGCATGCAGAAAATCTTCCGAAAACATGGACAAGCAAGCCCTTTGTTGAACGGAC
>NZ_JBIPMD010000274.1:0-4118 GCF_044369315.1 Silvanigrella sp. | reverse complement strand
ATTCCCAGAAAGCAAGCCATTTTTTATTTATTTGTGAAACTTTTGGCATAAATGCTGCAGAAATAATGATTGCAAAATATGTCATTCCATAAGCACCAAGCGGAATAGATGCAATTTCACCATAAGAACTTCCGACAACTGCAGAACAACTTATTGTTGAATTGATATCACAAAATTGAGAACCACCTGTTTTAAGTGTAATTTGCAAATGAATTGCTAAGGCATATAAAGAAACAAAAAAGCCAACAACACCTAAAATTATAGTAAATATGTTTAATTTATTATAATATTGAGATGAATTAGATTCAACCTCATTACCTATTCCTGAATTATTTTCCATAAAAATTCCTATAATTATATTAATAAGAAGTATGATTTACTTTTTCATTAACTATTTCAAAGCCACCACTAGTCCCAAGGCGCGTAGCCCCTGACTGAATGAGAGACAACGCATCTTGATAATTACGAATACCGCCACTTGCTTTAATTCCAACAAAAATTCCTGTCTCATTTTGATATTGGTTTAACGCTTTTTTTATAATCTCAATATCATTCAAGGAAGCGCCACGAGAAGCAAAGCCCGTAGAAGTTTTTACCACATGAATTCCAGAAAGGGCAGCTAGACTAGCACATTTATAAATTTCATCATCTGTGAGAAGAGCTGTTTCAAGGATAACCTTAACTAAAGTCCCTTTTGCTGCTTCTACAATGGATTGAAATTCATTTTCTAAATCTTTAAAATTATTATTTTTTACAAAAGTTACATTTTGAACAAAATCGATTTCATCCACTTTAAGACGAACGAAATGATCAACTTCTGAAACTTTTGTCTCTAAAGTATTATAGCCTAAAGGAAATCCTACCACTGTTGCTAATCGTACGTCTGTATTTTGTAATTTTGAGATTGCCATTTCAATATAAGAAGGAGGAATACAAACCGCCCTAAAATGAGAATGAATAGCTTCAAGACAAAGATTTTCAATATGCTTTTCCGTAGCATTTTGTTTTAATAAAGTGGAATCAATTAATTTTGCAAACAAACTTGCTTTAGGATTTTTAATTATTTCTTCACGTAACAAATAATCTTTTTCTAAACATTCATGACTAAATTGAATCATTTTTCTTGCTCCACATGACATATCCCATCTCCAATATTGTCAATACAATAATCACGAGTTATTGCAAAGGGTAACGTATTTTTTGTTCCTGTTAAAAAGTCTGGTAAAAAATCATCACCCCAAGCAGCCCAACGCACAGTAAATGCATTTGATTCAGAAATACTTTCTTCAAAACTCATTGAAAAAGGTTTTGAAATATCTCCTCTATCTAATATCCATCTTCTTTTTATTTTTCCATTAATATACATTTCAATTATATTAGTAGAATTCCATGGAGGAACAGAAATTCTCAAACGAAATTTTTGTTGAATATAGCTCGAAAGTAAACCTTCATTATTTGGTAACGTTAATGGTTCAAATAAATAAAAGATAGCTCCGTTTGAAGCCTGTACGTTAGAATATTTTAAAAAATCATTACGTGGTACAATTTTCACAATCTTTGTAAAACTTGAAAATGGAACTGCATTATTTGCGATACTCTGCTCACCTGTTCTTCCAAGAGGAATACCTAAAAATGGTAAATTTTGTGACTTATTTCTTAATGAGCTAATATATTTTGAGTTCATATTAGATGTAACACCTAAATACATTTTATTAAAATCATTTTTATTAAATTCTTTAATTTGAGTTATTTGGCTTAAAATATTTGAACTTAAAAATATACTTGTTAAGTTATTATAAGGATTATAAAAAACTAAATTAAAATTTTTATTTGTTTCATTATCATCTTCTTTTCGAAAAACATAATCTTGAAAATAATTAGGAGAGCTTAACAATAAATTATTATTGTTAGAAAAAACCCAATTTTGGAACTCATTAGATTCTATTATTGAGGACGGAAAAATGGTTGCATCAAAAAAATAATTATTTTTTTCTTCTTCAAATATAAAATCATCATCATTTTCCGAATCCGCACAAGACAACTCAAAAATTTCATATTCTTTTAAATCAACAGACTTCAAACATACCAATTTATTTTTTCGAATGATAGCAAAAGTATATAATGATGGCTCAAGTTGTAACTCAAATGGTTTTTCTCCAATTAATAATGAAGAATTTAGGAACTCTTGTACACCCATATTTGAAGTCAAAAAATTACCAGAAATATATAAATCATCATTAATTTTAGAAGGAATTAAAAAATGCCCTTCATTAAAATTATCTGTTAATTTCTCTATTCCATGATCAGAAAGACTTCTACCAATTCTTAAAATATCGCCTTTAAATATTCCATTCATTAATTTTGGATCTATTTTTACATAAGAACTTTCATAAAAAGGAATTTTGATATTTGTTTCTTGTTTATCTATTAGTAATTCCCTTCGCATTTGACCATATCCAGTAGAAATTAAATAGGATTTCAAAGAAATAAAACAACTTGCTTTCCCATCTGAATTCATTTTCACCATAGCAAAGGGTTTATGGTTAACTGGATTTAATAAAAAGAAAAGTTTTTTTTCATCATGAAAAGAAATAGCACTATCAGATACAAAATGGACTAATTTTAAGTCCCCTTTCGGTAAATTTTCAACTTCACTATCTTCAAGAGTACGGCATATTCCAGGCTCAGGTGGCAAAATAGGGTTATTTTCTCCGTTCCAATATCCAATTAAAAAATCGGAGGGTCTGATACTCGTCCACATTTCATTTGGCAAAATAAACGGCGCCCAAACTAAGCCTTTTGATTTATAGGGATTGATATCAATATAATTGTACATAATAAGAGAAGAAATATCTTGTTTTGAAAAAAAAGGCTTTGCATTTTCTTCAAAAAAAACTTTTTCTTCCTCATTCGAGGACACGCATCCACAAAATAGGAGAAAGAAAAACATAAAATAAAAAGGAATTATATTTAACAGTCTGTTTTTCGAAAGCTTTTTATTAAAAGTATTACATGTCATATTTTATATTGATCCATGTCAAGGAAAATTTTATTTAACTCATTTACCTTTCAATCTTCAGAAAGGGTTCAATCCCTAAGATCCCACATCCTATAAGATTTCCTAAACACATATATGAGGTGATTATGATAATACGCAATGATCGTAGCAAGTTTCTTTCGAATGGCCATGAAGTAACGCCAGCGAAAGAAAGCCAAAGTAGCCAGGGCTCTGAATTAGCCAATGGGGAAAGGTTTGAAAACGGTTTACGCGTCAAAACACTACCTCCTAGTGTAATTAAGGATATAGAACAAAAAAACATCGCAAGACGTTTAGCGGGACTTTCTCCTATTCATGTTCGCGTCCGCCGCTGCCTTACATGCGGTTCCATGTTTGAATCCGCTGGAAACCGTACTTGTGGCTGTTCAAGTAGAACAGCGGGAACAATTGCCGGTCGAGAAATTATCTAAAATTATCTTAAAAGGGATAAGTTAACAACTTATCCCTTTTTTTCAAAAAACTCTCGAATTTTCAATCGGGTCTCTAGACCATTTTTTATAATCCCAGCACCATTGCGCCGGATGGCTCTTAATTTCATTTTCTATCCAGTTGACAAAACTAGACATTTCAGTGCTTACATCTTTTTCGCGTTCTTTTATATGATTTTTATGATATAAATCCGCCTCAGAAAGTTTTTCTGTATTTAAATAAGTTGGTTCAAAATTTAAGAGGTTTTTTTCCTTTAAATGAGGATTTTTTCCACATTGCATTTTCATTTTAACGATTCCAGGTAAAACACGATAAGCAGAAGCATAAACAACAATCATATTATTATTCATACACATTCTCAATCCTGACACAGGAAAAGCGGCATATTTTTTAAAAAAATGAATAAATAACCCACCCGTTTTTGGTTTTTGATCAACCAACATACAAAATGATGCCTTTTCTTGCGTAATAACTTGTTCCATTTTTGAAAATAAACTTTTATCCGTCCATAAAACACCCATGCCAGGTCGAACACGATACCAGATTAAGAGCTTATTAATCCATTTTACTTTTGAGGGCTGAGCGAGAGCATATACTTTTGTATGATTCCCTTTAGAAAATTGTTCCATAA
>NZ_JBIPMD010000273.1:0-4129 GCF_044369315.1 Silvanigrella sp. | reverse complement strand
AGTTATATTTGAAATAACTAGACCAATGAAAAAGGTCGGTTAATTGTGTCTATAAAATTGGGGGAAGATCATAGTTCTCTATTTTTTAAAGATTTTAATACAAAAAAAGAAGTAAGAATACCTCTTAAAGTGAATGGGTCCCCTATTTTTGATATCAGTAATCAAAATAACGGAAATTTTTTAACGACGAATTTAAAGAAATTTTCAAATGGAAAAATGGGACATGAACTTATATTATTTTCCTTCAAAGGAGATATTTCTAAAATTTCAAATGAAAATATATTTAATAAAAAATATATTCCTTTTTCTAATGAAAAAAACCCTTATTATATCGACCAAATTCAATATTTAGGAATGAATCATTTTGCAATATCTGTAAGTATAAATGGAGATCCTAATATATATTTATTCAATTCATTAACAAATGAAATAAAATATATAACTCAATATCATTTTCCTGCAACCATTAAATTTATAAAAAACTATCAATCAGAAAATACAAACTGTATTTCTGTATTAATAGACAATGATTTAAAAGGGACATCTATAGATAAAATTTGTGAAAATGGTGAGAAAAAAGAGTTTATATCGAAAAACATTCTACATATGAAAGATGCTTTTATTTTAAAAGATGGAACTTTAAGAGCTCTAGTTTCTTGGGATAGAGTCATGTCTTTTGTAGATTACTCTCCAAATAAACAAATAAAACCTATTGCAGCCTTTCCTGATTGGATTGAATCCATAGGATCCTTTTCTCAAAATACAGAGAAATATATTTCGGCCTGGGTTTATAAAGAAGGTAAATATGATTTACAAAAAATAGACTTAGATAAAGCAAAAGAAAATTTTAAAAATTGGCAATTAAAACAAGATAAAAAATCAAATTTTTTAAATTTTCCAAATTTTGAAATCTATAAACCGCCCTATTTAAATATATATAATGAACAAAAAGAAAAATTATTGGCAAGCGATCTTAAATTATTTGAAAATCATATAAGCGAAGAAAATGCAAAAATAGAAAAAATAGTTGGTGAACAAAATAATAATATCTCATCCTCTAATTTCACTGCACTTCCTGCAACATACCGCTCTCAATTTTTATTTGCATATCCCTATGCTTTAGCAGATTTTTTAGGAGGACCAAGCATTGGATTATTTGCTTTTCCATTATCCGATGAAATGGAAAGATACCGAGTCCAAATTTTTGGTGGCTATAATTTTTTCCTAAATGCCCCTAGTGGAGCAATTACATATATAAATAATAGATTTTTAGATAGTTTTTCTTTTTCATTATTTGCCTCCCCTTTTTTTAATGGCTATTATGAAACATATTCAGATAACACAAAAACAAGATATTATAATTATCTTCAGCAAACAGGATTAAGTGTATCGGGAAGCTGGATTTTTAGGCCTTATCCATCATCTTTTCAAAGCACATTTTCTATTTATAGTCTTTCAACCTATTCAAATTTGGCAACAGCACCAAAAAGTGTTGGAGCGCAAAATACATATATTGCAAGCGCAACGGGTTTATTTACTTTTAATTTATTTGATACCGGATTTTATTTAGCAAGAAAAAACACTACGAATGGGGAATGGCTAAATTGGTTTACAGATATCTCTTTTGGTGTTGGAAAATATAATGGTTTAGGAGATTCCAAAGATTCAGCAGGAAATAATACAGGAACTATAGATTATTATAATTTAAATTCTTCCATAAATAGTACTTTTAAATTTTACAAACAAAATTTATCTTTATTAGGAAAAATATCGACAACACAAGGAGAAAATAATTTAAATATCAAAGAAATATATTCTCCCTATCAAACTTATATTTTAGGAAGTACAACTTCTCTAAACTATGTGAGTTATCCCATTATTGGATCAGGGTCTTTATTTGAATTAAAATCAGGATATTGGAGTTATTCTGGGACAGTTAGTTATGATTTTCCAATATATCCCTCATTTGAAAAAAAGTTTTTAATTTCATTTTTAGACAATTTACGTGGCTTTGTTTCTTTAACAAGAGGCGGTGTTTCTACTAATAAAGATTTTTCAACTTATGACGCCTTAACAAGCGCAAGTATCGGAAGCTCAATGACTGTTGATATAAAAGGGTTTCAATTATATCCCGCCCTATCCTATGGCTGGATTGTTGGAAAAGAAAACAATTGGTATATGTTATTTCAAATCAAGTTTATGGATTTATTATAACATAAAATTTCACTTATTTTTTTATTTTCTTTTATCGAATTCATTAAGATAATAACTCTAATATGAATTAAATGAATCACCTTGACAACAATTAAATATACAAATAAGCAAAACTTATTCCACGAATTGTTGTGGAATATAAAAAATATAAATTATTATTTATTACTTTATTATCATAAACAAGAACATTGTGAGTCTTATGAAAAAAACAAAAAAAATTACGATAGTTTTAACTAATCTACTTTTAACATCATGTGCATCTAATATTCAAAATAAAATAATAACTTGCCAAAGTGAAATAAGAGGAGGATTTGATATTGGATCAGGATCTACAAAACTTCAAATTTCAAAAGTAAGAATATGTGATAATGATAAAATTAATATTGAAAAAGTTTATTATAAATCAAGTATAGCAGTGAAATACTCTCAAGATTTAAACGATTCTAATTCAAAAATGTTTTCACAAAAAATAATAAATAAAGGCATGGATGCCATGAAGCTCATGACAATAGAAGCCCTTCAAAAATTAGAAGAAGAATGTGGCACTCATTGTAAAGTTAACGCATGGCGAGGAATCATGACAGAAGCTTTTCGAAAAGCAAAAAATTGGGAAGACGCAAAAACCCAACTTTCAACTACGGTTGACGGATTATTAATTAAAAGATTAAACCAAAAAGAAGAAGCCTTATATGGCTTTTATCCTATTATAAAATTAAATGGATTTGATCAGAATAATGCAGTCGTTTGGGACATAGGAGGAGGCTCTACTCAACTTACAGCTCTTGATACTAATTTTAAAAGAAATCAATTTTCTGTTGATGGTGTATATGTAATAGGAACATCATTAGGATCAGCAACATTTGCTAGTTTCCTTAAATCAAAAATGGATTCCAATAACTCCCTTAATTCATTTAACCCAATTCATGATTATGATTTTTTAGAAAATGAAAGTGAATTGCATATAAATAAAAAAATATTAAATTCTGTTACTGAAAATAATTATATTAAAGAAAATTTTAACTCTTTATTTATTCAAAATAAGAATTTTTATGTCATTGGCGGATTATTATCTATTTCAATACCAGAGACTCTTTCGAAGGATGATCAGAATTTTAAAGTTTACAACTATTCTGAAGTAAAAAATACAAATGAAATTTGTGCTATTTCAAAAAAAGAGCTTGATGACAAATATCATTACTTAAAAAAATTAAATGACAGTGAATTATTATCTTATGCCATTCAAACAAAATCAAATGTAAATTTTTCTCAAACAATTGCATCGAATATTTTAATGGTTCGAAAATACATGGAAAGCCTTTTAAATATAAAAGAAATATACCCAATACAAATAGATGGTACGGATACTTTAATGATTCACCCTGCATTTGGAAATAAAGAATATTGGAAAAAAGAAAACGTTCATATTTAATATTAAAAAAATTATTTTATCCTTATATCATTTCTTAAAAATAAGGTTATTTACAATTATGCATGTCAAAATTTACAGATTCTAATTTGAAAAATAATAAAGTGTTCTTAATTATTTTCATTAAATTCTCATTTACTAAATTAATCATACATTTGCACTGTCAAAGATTTGCATTCTTGAAATTCGGTGCGTGTGAAATTTGTACCAATAATACCTATCCCTGCTTTAGTAAATATTTTTAAATCATCACATATATTATTTGCCGCTTGACCCATTGGCTCTGGAAATTCTTTTAATTGAGTTAAAATAGATTTATTATCGAAAACAAATGTTAAAGAATCACCGCATTTTTTTCTTGTAATGATCCTCCCCTAAGAAAGTAGACACCCAGATCCGAAAAAAACTTATAGGAAAGAGGTGTTGAAATGGTGTTAACCAAAAGAAGGTATACAAGCGAATTCAAGCAAGGGGCGATTGAGCTTACAA
>NZ_JBIPMD010000076.1:0-13500 GCF_044369315.1 Silvanigrella sp. | reverse complement strand
AATTCTTTGAAAAGCAGTACGACATAGTTTGGGATTTTTTTCAGCCATTGCTAGGTAATCAGAATAACTCCCAGACCAATTTAACTCATTAAATAGAGATGGGCTATAAACTTCTTTCACTAGCTCAAAAACTTTTTCAGTATGCAGTTGCATGAGACCTCCAATGCATGAGGGAATTTATACAAATAAGATTATCTCAAAAAAAAGTTGCTCGCAAACTAAAGTAGAAATGATTTTTATTGATACAAAGAACTGATCAATGTTGCTCTTGTTTCTTGAATTTTAAGGCGGTTAATTTCTCCATTAGTTAACTTTTCACCACTAGCTTCCGTAAACGGTTTATCTAATATAAAAAATTTTTTTAATGTTACGTTTCTTGGTAAAGATTCATTCACACGATTGACAATGGATTGTACATGTTCCTTTATTTTATCTGGTGCTGCTCGATAATCCGCTAGTGCATTGTGATTTAAAACAATTAAAGCTGAAAGATATGGCATTTTATCACCAATGACGCAGGCATCAGAAATAATATCATCTTCTTTTAAGAGTTGTTCAAGTCTTACAGGAGAAACTACAGTTCCTCCTAAGGTTACAAATAAATGCCTTTTCCTTCCTGTAATAATAAATCCAAATGGAGTCATTTGTGCTACATCACCTGTTTCTTCCCATTTTCCTGCATTTTCAAATGTTGGAAAAGATAAACGGTATTCCAATGTAGAATGTGCACCCAATCTAAAATTAACGTGAGGTAACGGAGTTCCAATTACTTTAAAGTGTGCAGCATGAAATAAATTACTAGATAACATTCCTGCAGCATGTGTTGTTCCGTAAGATTCCAAAACGGGAATTCCAAGTTTTTCAAGATTTCTAACATAAGCTTCTTGAGCCGGCGCTAATCCATGAACAACAAATCGTAAGTCTTCCACGGCTTCTTTTAAAAAGGTTTGCCCAGAAATAAGTCGCGATGTTTTTCTAAGTGATCTTTTTAAAATATCAAAAACTCCTTCTGGAATTTTCATAGCACGACTTGAAGCGAGTAAATTTTGTACTTTATCTATTTTTTCACTTAACTGGAATCTAGGATTGTGTGACGAACGTTTTGCAACATGTTCAACAAAGGAACAAAGCTGTTCTAATTCAAATGAACTTCCAAATATATAACTGGGTCTTAAAATTCGTAAATTTGTTTCCCAATCTGTACTTGGATTTGGAAAACCAATAATTCCATTTTTTAGCATAGCGCAATAACGACTTAAATGGGCAAATGGGTTACTTGGCATCATAAGTTCCATGCTTTTCCAAAAAATTTGTTTTGGAAATTCTGCATGAATGATAAAATTTTGTGCTGTTAAAACCAAGGAATCGGGCATTAATATTTCTGGTTTTTGAAAACCGTCATGACCAAAGGAAACAAAAGAAAATCTTCCTGGTTTTATTTTTCGCCAAGGAGAATCTTCGGGAATAACAACGGAATTTATTTTATTTTGATCTTTTAAATCATTTAAATTATTTTCATCATATAAGTCTGACGTGGTCGTTAAAGGTGTATGAATTGTTTTATATTCTCTATAAAGTGTTAACAACTCAGGTTCAGGATGTTTATCTTGTGGCATCCAAGCTGCTGATGAAATATTTAAAAAAGGGACAGAAAAACCATCTAGTTGATAAGTTAATTCATCTATGTCAGAAGCAATTGCAACACCTTTAAAATAATTTAAGCACCATTTTAAATCACTTTTAGACATTTGAGAAGGTGCACACATAACATCAAAACCAGCAAGAACAGCACCCATCATGGCTACAAATGAATTGTATGTATTTCTTCCAATTAAAATGATACTTTGTCCATATTGACGTTGAGAAATAGGAAGTAAATTTGTCCAATATTCGGTGGCTCTTCCTAAATGAGAACAAAAATCTCGGCCAGAAAGTTGATGCCAAGCACCATTACAATAAGTCCGAATTGTTACGTAATTTATTTTGGCAGATTGCTTAAGTAACAAATCAAAAAAGGACTCAGCGCCTTTAAAAAGTTGTTTATTTACAGAATCAGCTGGAGCAGCAACAGAATCATGATCATTCATAAAAGAAATCCATTCTAATTCATTTCAAACCACAGCAAGCCTTGATTGATGAGGTTTGAGAAGAATAATATTTTTTTTGATATCAAAATATTTTCTTTGAGATCTTACTTGAATTGCTAAATCAATCTCAGGAAAATATCCTGTTAAACTGTTTCCATAAGTACACCCAGTATCGATACCAACGCAAATGGGTCTACCTGAAGGTAACGTTTTGCGAAATAATCCTTGTTTTGCATCATGGCCAAAAACAATAAGAGCAGGACCATTATGCAATTCATGCCAACGAAAACGCTCCTTTTCAGAACTTGTTGCTGATTTTTGTGTATTTGAAGAATTTAAAGATTGATTTAAAATTTCTGAACGATATCCAGCAGGAACAACTAAAAGCTTTTTTTCATTTCCTTTTAAATCCCATTTTACGTAACGAGCTGTTAATAACATTCTTTCTGTTGTACCAAGCAAACCTTTTGTGGCATCTAATCCAGCATGAACAATGATAAGCGGATATTCAGTTTCCCATTCGCTTCTTTTTAATTGGGTAACAACAGTAGTTACGTAAGCGTGAGGTAACGAACAAAGAAGATCAAAAATAGCTCTTTTGTGATAGCGAATTAAATGAAGAGTTTGTTTTGTATGTTCTGCTAAAGAATGAAAACTACGTTTTTGCGCTTGCTGAATTGTGGACCACAAAGCCCAATCATGATTTCCTTTTATGCATAAGGCAGAGTGTTCCTGAATGACTTCATAAACCCCGACTGGATCGGGGCCTTTTGTAAACAAATCGCCAACTAACATTAATTGAAACTTTGGAATATGTTTTTTTGCGGTTTCAATAAGTTCAACAAGCTCACGCGCACAACCGTGCACATCACCTACAATAAAAAGTGGTAGTCTATCTGTTGATGGAGCCAGACTTTTTATAATTAAGTTATTTGAACTATCCTGCAAATCTCATACTCCCAAATTAAATGAATTTAAAATTCATTTTAATCCACTCCATTAGGTAGATTGTAGGCATATGCTAAAGAACTTTCAATACAATGTTGAATTTAAAAAATTCACTATTTGCTACTTTTACGGACAAATTCTTTAACTATGATGTTTCTCAAAATCTCACTTGTTCCGCCCCCAATTTCAATGAGTTTGGCATCTCTCATGAGACGTTCCACTGGAAATTCTCGGATATATCCATAACCTCCAAGTACCTGAATAGCATCTAAGGCAACTTTTGTCGCCATTTCAGAGGCAAAGACTTTTGCTGCTGCCGCTTCTTGATTTGCTCTTCTGCCCTCTTCGATTACTTGAGCTGCTTCATAAATAAACGAACGTGCCGCACGATAGCCAATATACATATTTGCTATTTTCTCACTAATAGCTTGAAAGTTGATAATATTTTCAGAAAATTGTTGACGCTCTTGAGCATACTTTAAGGAGTGGTCTAAACAAGCTCGAGCGATACCTAACGACATGGCACCAAGTCCAACTCTTTCAATATCCAAGTTTTTCATCATATGTTTAACAGAAGTACCTTCTTCTCCAACACGATTTTCAATTGGAACGATACAATCTTTAAAAACAAGCTCTCCCGTAGGGCTTGCTCTCATTCCCATTTTGGAAAGTTTTTTTCCTACAGAAAACCCAGGAAAACCTCTTTCTACTATAAAAGTAGAAAGTGACATACGATCTTCACCGGTTCGAGCATAAACTAAAAAAACGTCCCCAACAGGACCATTTGTAATAAACATTTTAGATCCGTTTAAAACATAATGATCGTCTTTTCTGACCGCTTTTGTTTGTAAACCAATAGCATCGGAACCCGCTCCTGGCTCTGTCATTGCCATTCCGCCGACCATTTCTCCCGAAATACAGCTAGGCAAATAACGAACGAGTTGTTCTGGTGAGGCATTTTGAGCAAGGTTATGAACAAATAATAAAGAATGGGCTAGATAACTTAAACAAGTTCCTGGACAAGCGTAACTTAATTCTTCCATCACAGCCACAACGGAAACGGCGCCTAATTTTGCACCACCAAATTCTTCTGGACAGGTTAATCCCAAAATACCAAGTTCACCAAGTCGTCGAAAAATGCCAGGAGCGAGTCTTTCTTCACGATCTAATTCATCTGCGTAAGGAGCGAGTTCTTTTGCAGCAAAAGCCCTTACTGTTTGAATGACTTCTCGAATCTCTTGAGCGTTACTATGATAGCTTGTCATAATACTGTTTCCTTCAAAATAAATAACCGTTCACGAGCTGAATTGGTGGTTTTGTACTAGCCATTCTTAACAAATTTTACTTAAATTCATAAATACTACTTTATTAAAGTTACCATAGCCATGATATCTAAGCCTGATAAAATTTGCCCCTGCTCCACAAAAACCTTTGTTACTTTGCCATTTCCCGCTGCTTTTACTTCTAGTTGCATTTTCATAGATTCTACAATGAAGAGAACTTGTCCTTGTAAAACATCTTGTCCCTCATTGATAAGAACCTCAAATACTTTACCTGCCATAGGAGCACGAACTTCGCCACTCTCAGATGAATTTTTATTATGAGTTCCCGCTTCATAAAAGGGGCATTTTAGCTTTAAATATTCTCCAAATAGATGAACATGAATTTCTTGCTGAGATAATCTAGAAGCATAAAATGGTATTCTAATCTCATTTTGAAAAGAAGAACAGTTTAAATTATAATTATATTTTTCTGAAAAGAATATATTTTGATCATTTAAATTTTTAAATGTTCTCATGATCGATTCCCCAGATACATAAAATTTATTTTTTTGGGAACTTTTCATAATTTCAAAATCATCAAACTCTTGGATATCAATATTTGGTGTTACGCGGGATAAAAATTTATTTTGTTTATTAAAAATAGAGTTAATTTTAGAAAATTGAGTTTCACCTTCTAATAATAAAGTTATTTTTTCTCTGAATTTATTAGAATTAAAAATATTTATTAAATTTTGTGAAACTATATTTTTATTTAAATCATCAATATTTTTAGCTATCCAATTTGTAGATTCTTCTCCTAGAAGAAAGTCTTGATGTCTAACAATAGATTGCAAAAATGGAATATTTGTAGTGCATCCTAAAATAACAAAATCTTCCAAAGCGGAAGACATTTTTTTTATTGCCAAAGCACGATTGGGAGCAGAAACAATCAGTTTTGCTATCATGGAATCAAAATTAGAATTAACGCGCGCGCCCTCAACGACACCAGAATCTACGCGAATACCTTCGCCACTAGGCTCTTTGTAAAAAAGAATTTTACCTGGAGTGGGAAGGAAATCATGGCGAGGATCTTCTGCTAATATACGCGCTTCTAACGAAACACATTGAGGCTCGAGTATATGAAACTCATTTGAATTTGGAAAAGGAATGGGCCAATTTCCTTCTGCGAGATCAAATTGAGCATGAACAAGATCAATTCCATAAGCATTTTCAGTAACAGGATGTTCTACTTGAAGCCTGGTATTCATTTCTAAAAAATAAAAATGCCCCGCATCATCCATTAAAAACTCTAATGTCCCAGCGCCTCTATATTTTGTATACTTAACCAACTCTAATGAGGCTCTCCCCATTTTTTCTCTTTGGATTGTTGTTATTTGTGAAGAAGGAGCTTCTTCAATTACTTTTTGATGACGTCTCTGCAAAGAACATTCTCTTTCCCCAAAAAAGACCCCACCTCCTTTGCCATCACCAAAAACTTGAATTTCAATATGTCTTGGCGCAGTAAGATAACGTTCCACAAAAACAGTGCCATCATTAAATGATGCTTTTGCTTCTTCTGATGCTCTTTTAATTGCATTCGGAAGTTCTGTTACGTTATCTACAATCCTCATTCCTCGACCGCCACCTCCTCCACTTGCTTTTACCAAAAATGGAGAAAATATTTTTCGTTTACTTAATTCTTTATCCCATTCTGAAGTTGGTATTTCTTTTAAATCATGAGAAAGTAAAGCATTTAAAGTAGGAACGGAACACTGATTTGCAACATGTTTAGCGGCTTCTTTACTTCCCATCATTTTCATATTTTCAGGTGTAGGTCCCACAAAAACAATTCCGGCTTTTTCTATCAATTCTGCAAATTCAGAATTTTCAGAAAGAAATCCATATCCAGGGTGAATAAAATGGGCGCCCCACTCTTTTGATTTTTGAACGATTTCATTTGAATTTAAAAAACTTGTGACCAATAAAACAAAATCCGCTTCTTTACAAACTAAAGAATCAGAATCTTCTTGAGTAGAAATGACAGCAACAAAGTAACCGCGTTGTTTTGCAGCTTTTAAAATACGCCTTGAAATTTCTCCTCTATTAGCAATAACTAGTTTTTTCATTTTGTTATTCCATTGCACCAGTAAGGGGAATTTTTTTCAAAAAAAGCAAGAATACCAGCTTTTCCTTCATCACTGGATCGTGCTTCTGCTATTTGTTTTACAGTAAAATCAAATTGAGATTTATTTGGAAATGGAGATGCATTTATAATAAGTTCTTTTGTTCTTCTTGCTGCATTTGGTCCTGCTAACAAAAAACTATTTATTAATGTATTTAATTCTGATTTTAAATTTTCATGATCTGTTATTTTATTCACTAAACCTGAAATAAGACATTCTTTACTCGTTAATTTTTTTCCATTTAATAAAAAAGAAGAGGCATGAGCTACTCCAATTTTTCTAATGATATATGGGCTAATAACACCAGGAACAATGCCTAATATAACCTCACTGGTCGCAAAAATAGCGTTTTCTTCTGCAAGCGTAAAATCGGAACAAGCAACCAAACCGAAACCTCCGCCAATGGCTGCTCCTTGAACAAGACTAATTACAGGACATGGAAAAGAAGCTAATTTATAAAACATTTGTCCTAAATTGCTCGCATCATCTTTATTTTGATCTAAATTTCTTAATGATTGATCTTTCATATAATTGAGATCAGCACCTGCGCAAAAAACCTTCCCTTCCCCTTCTAAAATAAGTAAACGCATTTCATTTGCATTTTCAATTTTACTTAATTCAGTAAGCATAGTAGAAATTTCTTTTATCATAGATTCATTAAAAGCATTTCTAATATCGGAACGGGTTAAAATAAGTTTTTTAACACCATGATCTAAACTTTCTACTCGAATACATTTTCCTGAATAATAAATATTATTCATAGAGCATTCCTTCTTACAAGTTCCCCTGCACATGCTTTATTTTCAGGGATAATAGTTGCAAGTAAAGTTTCTGGAATATCGACTTCACAGCGCAATAACGCTTGGCTAAATGTTTTTCCTTGGGCATCAATTTGTAAACTCATTGTACCCCCACCACCTAAAGATTCTTCTAATAAAAAATTAATTGCCCATAAATTTGGAACCAGATATCTGTGAACGTTACCTTTACAAAGACTATGAAACCAGTCATTCACTTTTTCAGAAGTAATATTTTCTCTTAACCAAACGTAACACTCTGGACTTCTTCCAATCAAACCAATATTAACGGTATCTCCTTTATCACCGCTGCGTGCATGTGCAATTTCCATAAGACATACTCTGATGGATCTTGAGGTAGACATTGTACTTATTAAACTTGGATTCCATGGATCAATTGGAGGATGATCGATTTCTGCTGTTCCTTTTGTGATAGGCCATTGCATTTGAACTTTTTCAAAAATGGTTTTAAAATTTTCTTCACCTTTTTTTTGTTCATAAACTCGGATATTAGGTAAAGAATATTCTTGTGGCATAAGTGCTGGCCAATAACTAACAACGTCAGAAATAGTAGGCGCACCACCTGTAACTGCAACTCCAGCAGGACCACTTAAAATCATACTAGGTAACAATTTTCTAAAAACATTTAGTTTGTCTTTATTGCTATCGCGAACTGTTAATTTAAGTAGTATTTCAATGGCATCATGTTTTTTAAGCATTCCTTTATGAGTGCTATCATCACCAACATATTCCGTATTTTTAAATTGAACTGTTGAAGAAAATCCTGCTTTTATTAATTCGCTTTCTAAACGAATCCAAAATACTTTAGCAAACATTTCAGCTTTTGCTCTAACATCAGGTCCTGAAATAATTAAAGTACCAGAACATTTACAACCATCCTCATATGCAATACTTACTTTTAAAAGATCGGTTGGTTTTCTTCCTATTATCCCCGAAACTTTTACTCTTTCCGCGGTACTTGGCGTTATCTGAATAGAAGAAAAATCGGCAATAACATCGGGAGTGATATAACTTTGAGGTGTTCCCATTTCATAAAGTAACTGTTCACGAACGGTTTGACAGCTAATGTAACCACCTGTATTAGGATGTTTTGTTACGTAAAAAGATCCATCTTCGTAACATTCTACAATGGGAAAACCAATATCAATAAAACTTGGTACTTTTTGCCAATCTGTGAAATTACCACCTGAAGCTTGTGCACCACATTCAATAATATGTCCCGCAACAATTCCATGCGCTAATTTATCATATTCATCTATTTTCCATTTAAATTCATACATCATGGCGCCAAGAGTAATTCCTGTATCGGTAACTCGCCCACATAAAACAATGTCAGGCTCATTTTTTAAAGCTTCTGCTACAGGCAATGCCCCAAAATAAGCGTTTGCACATAATACTTTGTCAGCATAATTTGCAAAATTTTCCCCTGTCTCCATGTTTTTAAAATCAACACCATTATTTCTTAAATTAGGAATTGCATTTAATATGTCATCACCATCAATAACAGCGACTTTTAAATTAAGATTTTTTTTTCTTGCAAGATTAAATAAAGCTTCGGCACAGGATCGTGGATTTACACCTCCCGCATTTGTGATGATCTTTATTTTACGTTTGAGACATTCTTCTATGATGGGATCTAATGCGGAAATAAAATCTCGAGCATAACCTGCTTGAGGATCTTTTGCTCTTTGTTTTTGCAGAATACTCATTGTTACTTCAGCTAAAAAATCTATAGAAATATAATCTAGTTTCATTTCTCCATAAATTTGTCTTCGTAATGCATAAGGATCATCACCCCAATAACCACCAGCATTTGCAATTCGAATAAACTCTTTTTTTGACATAAACAATTCTCCAAAAATGAAAAAATTTACATTCTAAAAATACCGGTATTGGTTTCTTCTATAGGAGTATTTAAAGTAACAGCTAAACTCGATGCAATGACAGCACGTGTATTACACATATCAATTACGCCATCGTCCCACAGCCGTGCTGATGCATAATAGGGATGACCTTCTTTTTCGTATTTTTGGCGTATAGGAGCGGCAATTTCTTCAACTTGTGAGTTTGTTAATTCTTTATTTTCGCGAGCAAGTTGATCTTTTTTTACGGTGACCATAACTTGAGAAGCTTGTTCACCTCCCATGACTGATATTCGACTTGATGGCCATGTCCATAAAAAACTTGGAGAATAAGCTCTGCCACACATCCCATAATTTCCCGCACCATAGGAGCCACCTAATAATAAAGTAATTTTTGGTACTTTAGCGGTCGCAACAGCATGAACCATTTTCGCACCGTCTTTTGCAATACCAGAGCGTTCATATTGAGATCCGACCATAAAACCAGTTATATTTTGTAAAAATACCAATGGAATTTTTTCTTTCGTACATATCTCAATAAAATGCGTTACTTTAAGAGCGCTTTCACTAAATAACACTCCATTATTTGCAATAATACCGCATGGAATTCCTTCAATATTTGCAAAACCTGTAACAATTGTGGGAGCATATCTTTCTTTAAATTCAAAAAAACGGCTTCCATCTACTAGGCGAGCAATGACTTCTTTAATATCAATTTGTCTTCGCAAATCTTTAGGCCAAATTCCTAAAATTTCATCGGGGTCATATAAAGGATTTTCAAAGGATTTTATTTTTAAATCTGCTTGTTTTCTATTTCCTAAATTTTCAATTATATTTTTTAAAATAAAAATAGCGTGAGAATCATTTTCTGCAAAATGATCCGCTACTCCACTCATCTCCGTATGAACTTTAGCACCACCTAAAAATTCTGCTGTGACATCTTCTCCTGTGGCTGCTTTCACAAGAGGAGGGCCGCCTAAAAATATAGTACCTGTTTTATTTACTATGATTGTTTGATCACTCATTGCTGGAACATAAGCACCGCCCGCTGTGCAAGAGCCCATGACAACAGCAATTTGCGGAATGCCTTTGGCACTCATCATAGCTTGGTTATAAAATATACGGCCAAAATGTTCTTTATCTGGAAAAACTTCGGCTTGCATGGGAAGAAAAGCTCCCCCGCTATCCACTAAATATATGCAGGGTAACTTATTTTCTAATGCAATTTCCTGTGCGCGAAGGTGTTTCTTTACCGTTAAAGGATAATATGTTCCACCTTTCACAGTGGCATCATTTCCAATGATCATAGACATTCTTCCAGAGACTTGAGCAATTCCTGCAACAACTCCCGCACTTGGAACATTATCTTCATAGACTTCATGCGCGGCAAGCATACCAACTTCAAGAAAAGGAGATCCAGGATCACAAATATTTTTAATTCGATCTCGAACAAACATTTTTGCTTGGCTTTGATGACGTTCTCTTGCTTTTTCTCCTCCGCCCAATCGTATCGACTCTTGTAATTTATTTAAATTTGCACAAATATCTTTATTGTGAATATAATTTTGTTTATAATCTTCTGATAATAATGAAATCTGGCTTTTAATAAAAGTCATTGTGTTTCCTTATTTATTTCTATAAGAAATTTACTTCTTGAGAATATTTTCGAAGTTAAGATACAATTGCTTTCATTTCTTGTACAGCTCTCTCTAATCCGACAAGCACAGCGTATGAGATAATGCTATGACCAATGTTAAGGTCACACATGCCTTCTATTTTAGCGATTCTTTTGGCATTACGATAATGTAACCCATGCCCCGAATGTACGATGAGATCAAACTTATGAGCTTGTTTTGTTGCTTTACAAATTCTCTCAAATTCTTCATCTGCTAAAGTTCCATCCTGTTCCGCATAACGTCCTGTATGAAGTTCAACCATTTTTGCACCAATTTTCATTGATAGTTCAATATCCTCTAAATTCGGTTCAACAAATAAACTTACAGGGATTCCATAATCTTGCAAAATTTTTGTGGTATTTTTCAAAGAATCGTAACCTTGAGTTAAATTTAACCCACCTTCCGTTGTTCGTTCTTCTCTTTTTTCTGGAACAAGAGTTACCATATTTGGGCGAATAGATAATGCAAAATCTAACATTTCTTTTGTATTTCCAATTTCTAAGTTTAAAGGAATTTGGAGAACTTGCTTTAAAAGTTTTACATCTCTATCTTGTATATGTCTTCTATCTTCTCTTAAATGAACTGTAATTTGATCTGCCCCTGCATTTTGAACCAAAACAGCAGCATCAATAGGATCAGGATATTTCGTACCCCGTTGTTGGCGCAACGTCGCTACATGATCAATATTTACTCCTAGTGTAGCCATTAAAAGATTCCCCTTCCCATTTTGAAACGTTAAAAAAAACAGACTATAAATTATTACACTTAAAAAGGTTATTCATGCAAATTAGACAGCCCTAAAAACAAGCAAAATGTGCATTATTTATTTATATCAATAATTACAAAATCAACTTAATGTAACAGGCTATTTAAAAACAAATAGGAATATTTAAATTTATAAGATCAATATGATTTTAATTTTAATAAAATAAAACAAAGTTCAAAAAACAAACATTTATTTATTTTTTAAAATAGGATAAGTTACTGAAAGTAAAACAAAGTTTGCGATTCTCATTTTTTCGTTTATTTGATGTTAACCATTGTGATAGGGAAGTTCTCAAGGCATAAATAAGAGGGCCTTTGTTTGGTAAGGAAGTCTTTGCTATAAAACCAGACATTGGGGATTTTTTTATTTTCCTTTTTTATTTTTTATAATTGCACGCAAGGATCACATGAAACTGAAGTCTATCCATATCTCAGGTTTTAAAAGTTTTGCTGATAGAGTAAATATTCATTACCATGACGGAATCACAGGTGTGATAGGGCCAAATGGTTCGGGCAAATCAAACATTATCGATGCCGTCCGTTGGGTCATGGGTGAGCAAACGGCAAAAAGTTTAAGAGCAGATGATCCCACTGACATTATATTTTCTGGATCACAAGATAGAAAGCCATTAAGTCTAGCAGAAGTTACCTTAATTTTTTCAAATGATGGTTTGCATTGCCCTGCTGAATATATGCATCTACCTGAAATATCGATTGGCAGAAGAATCAATCGCGGCGGTGAACGAGAATATTTCATGAACCGGGAACCTTGTCGCTTAAAAGATATTGTTGATTTTCTTTTATCGATTGGTCTTGGGTCAAAAAGTTATGCCATTATTCAACAAGATAAAAGAGATCGAATTATTCAAGCCTCTCCCGAAGATTTAAGAGAAATTCTTGAAGAAACTGCAGGTATTACTGTATTTAAAGTGAGAAGAAAAGAAGCCGAAAAAAGACTGACTTCTACTAGTGAGCGTATAAAAAATCTAGCTGAAATAGAACAAGAATTAACTCGTCAAAAAGAATCTTTATCAGAACAAGTTGAAAAAGCTTCTTTAAAACTTTCTTATTCACAAGAATTAAAAGATAAAGAAATTGAATTAATTAAAAATCATGTTGGTTTTTACCGCAATATTGCATCTAAAATTAAAAAAGAAGTCGATAGCCGCTCTTCTGAAATTCAACAGTCTAGTTTGGAAGCAAACGAGTGGGAAGCGACAGCAAATGATCTCAAATCAACTCAACTCGAATTAACGCAACAAATCAAAGCCACAGAAAATCAACTCGATGATCAAAAAATTGCTTTGACAAAATATCAAGAACGTCGAGAAAACTATAAAAAAAGACATGAAGAACGAATTTTACAAAAAGATAAAATTAAAAAAGAACTTGCTGAAGAACAGTTCAATTTAAAAGGCGAAGAAGAAAAACAAAATCAGCTCATGCTTGAGGTTGATAAATTAGGTCTAAGTCTCCAAAAAATTGATTTAGAAAAAGAAGGTTTTCAAGAAAGACTCGAAGAATTAGATGAGTCCTTGCAAGTAGAAAGAATGCGTGGTGATGAAATTCGTTCCGAAATGAAAGCGATAGAATCTAGCAGAAACTCTCTACGTGCACGAAATGAATCTATGCTTGATACGATTTCTCGTTATAATCAACAAATTCAAAAAGTAACAGAAAACCATCTCACAAATTATGAATCCAGAGGGCAAATTGCCGCAGATAGAAAAGCAATTGCAGAAAATTTGAATAAGGTTTCATTAGGATTAGATGAAGTTGTTTCCAATAGAAATCAAATAGAAATTGAACTCGAAAAAATTAGAAAACATTTTGAGCAATCCAATATTGACAGAGAAAGTATCAAACAATCTCATTTAGAAATATCAAGTAAAGCATCTA
>NZ_JBIPMD010000272.1:0-4171 GCF_044369315.1 Silvanigrella sp. | reverse complement strand
TTTTAAAATTCTATTTTCCATCTCCATTTAAATCTCCTCCTCAAAAGGAGATTTAATTCTGGATTTATGCTTTGTAAAAATCACTTATTGGGAGGACACATGGTCAAGCTATTTGGTCATCAAAAACTCAAAATACAGGTACCTATGTTGCTGTTATGCAAGGCGACGGTAATTTTGTAACATATAATTATGCAGGTAAACCAACTTGGAATTCACGTACCAATAATCATGAAGGTTCTTGGGTTGTTCTTCAAGATGATGGAAATTTAGTGATTTATGCTTATAATTCCTTCCGTCCAATATGGGCATCTAATACTGTGACTCATTGCTAGTAAAAGAGCGGTTTTATACCGCTTTTTTTTTAAAATTTTCAAATCATTTAAAATTCATTAAATTAAAAATCAAAAAATTCTATTTGCTTATCATTATTATAGATTGAAAATTATAATAAAAAAAACTATACTAAAATTTGATAAAATTCCTTTTATTAAGGCTAAATTTATGAAATTTAAAATTTCAGTTTCATTTTTTTGTATATTTTTAACTCAATTCGCCTTTTCAAATAATCGTCCTTTAAAATTTTGTTATGAAGATCAAGATTCTTTTCCCTGGGTTTTAAAAGATGGAACAGGCCTTAACATAAGTTTAATAAAAATACTTGCACTTAAATTAAATACAGAAATCATTTTAACTCCTGTTCCCTGGAAACGTTGTTTAGATGATTTAAGAAAAGGAGATGTATTTGATGGGGCTTTTGCTGCAAGTTATAAAGAAGATAGATTAGAATTTGGAAGATACCCAACTCTAAATGGTTTAAAAGATGGAAAACCAAATGAAAATAAACGACTTCATAGAAATGAATATTCATTGTATGTTTTAAAAGATGAAAAAACCATTCGATGGGATGGAAATATTATTTATGGTGTTGATGTCATAGGATCTTTACCAGGTTACTCCATAAATGATTTTCTAAAAAAATTGAATATTCGGGTAGATGATGGGACTCGAATGCCTTTAGGTGTATTTGAAAAATTGATAAGCAAAAGATACCGCGCAATAGCAATGCAAGATTATAGAGCCGATTATGTTCTTAAACAAAAATCAGAACTAAATAATCAAATTAAAAAAATATTACCTCCATTAGAAAAAAAGTCCTATTATTTAATGTTATCTACAAAAATGTTTGAAAAAGAAAAAGAGTATTCAAATTTAATTTGGAATAAAATAGAAGATATTCGAAATTCTAAAGATTATAAAAATATGTTTGAAGAATTTTTTAAAAATAAAAATTAAATTATTCTAATTCCTGTTTCTTTATTAAAAAAATGAAATTCATTTTCTGGTATTTTAATAAATATTTTTTTATTTTCAGATATACTTACTGAAGGTGATTTAATAATTATTTCATTATCTGTATTTTCAATTTTTCCATAGATAAAATTTTCATGCCCAATGCTTTCAAACATATTAACGATAAATGGTATATAAGAAGAATCATTTTTTAAATTATTGTCTTCAGATATTTGAATTTTTTCTGGGCGAAATCCTAAAATTAAATTTGAATTTAAGTTATTCGTTTTTAAATATTGAATTGCGATATCACCAGGTAAAAAATTCATAGGTGGATTTCCAATAAATCCACCTACAAAAACGGAGGCTGGTTTGTGATATAATTCAAGAGGTGTTCCAATTTGTTCTATTTTAGCTTTGTTCAGTAATACAATTCTGTCAGCTAAAGTCATTGCTTCAATTTGATCGTGTGTAACATAAATGCTTGTTGTTTTTACTTTTCTATGTATATTTTTTATTTCAAAACGCATTTGGGTTCTCAGTTTTGCATCTAAGTTACTTAATGGCTCATCAAATAAAAATACATTTGGTTCCCTGACAATTGCTCTACCCATTGCAACACGTTGACGCTGTCCGCCACTAAGTTGATTTGGTTTTCTATTTAATAAATCTTTTAATTGAAGCATATCGGCAGCGATATTTACTTTTTTTTCTATTTCACTTTTTGGTACCTTATGTAATTTTAAACCATAAGCTATATTCTTATAAACCGTCATATGTGGATATAAAGCATAATTTTGAAAAACCATGGCAATTTTTCTATCTTTGGGCTCTAAATTACAAACATTTTGTTCTCCAATTAAAATTTCGCCTTCGGTAACTGTTTCAAGTCCAGCAACCATCCGTAACATGGTCGATTTACCGCATCCACTTGGCCCTAATACAACAATAAATTCACCATCATTTATCTCTAAATTGATATTATGTAAAATATGATGATTTTGGTATGATTTTTTTAAATTTTTTAAAACCACTTTTGCCATTTTTTTACCTTTTTATAATTATTTTTCTGAATCAATCAGTCCTTTTACAAACCATTTTTGCATTAAAATAACAACACATATAGGAGGAATCATTGCTATAATAGCGACACCCATTACTAAATGCCAAGGAGTTGTTCCGTCATGAGAAATCATTTGGGTTAATGCAATTATTATTGTGTTCATGCTTTGTTTTGTTGTGATTAACAAGGGCCATAAATATTGATTCCAGCCATATATAAACAAAATTACAAATAACGCGGCAATGCTTGTTTTTGAAAGAGGAAGTACGGTATCCCAAAAAAAACGAATGGGCCCTGCCCCATCTATTCTTGCTGCTTCGCATAATTCATTTGGTATAGACATAAAAAACTGTCTAAATAAAAAAGTAGCCGTAGCTGATGCAATTAAAGGAACTGATAAACCTTGAAAACTATCTAATAAATTTAAATTTGAAGCCATTTGAAAAGTAGGAACAATTCGAACTTCAATTGGCAGCATTAACGTTAAAAAAATAATAGCAAAGGCAAACTTTTGAAAAGGAAATTTAAAGTAAACAATGGCATAAGCGGAAATGATCGATATTGCTGTTTTTCCAAATGTTATTAATAATGTAACAATTAAACTGTTTAATAATAATCTCCAAATAGAAATACCTGGTAATATTTTTTTATCAGGAGATAAAATTTCTAAATAATTATTAATAAAATCACTGCCAGGAATAATACCCGATTTTCCGTGCAAAATACTTTCTATATTTTGAGTTGAAGCAATAAATCCAAAATAAATTGGAAAAGCGACAACTATAACTCCAATAATTAAAATAATATGAGGTATGATATTTGATGTTTTTGAATTTTCATTCATTTAATAGTGCACCTTTTTTTCAACAAATCGAAAATGTAAAATGGTAATTAAAGAAACAAAAATCATAAGAATAACAGATTGAGCAGCAGAGCCACCTAAATTTAAGTTTACGATTCCATCGACGTAAACTTTATATACAAGGTTGGTTGTTGAATAACCGGGGCCACCTTGAGTTGTCGTAAAAATAATTCCAAATGTATCAAAAAATGTATATATTAAATTCATAATAAATAAGAAAAAAGTAGTAGGAGAAATTAAAGGAATTGTGATGTCTATAAATCTTCGTAAGGGTGTTGCCCCATCTATAGAAGCAGCCTCTAAAAGTGATTTAGGAATAGATTGTAAACTTGCTAAGTAAAATAAAAAATTATAACTAATTTGTTTCCAGCTTGCGGATAAAATAATTAATATTAAAGCGTGATTTCCATTCAAGCTAGGATCCCAATGAAAACCTAAAATATTTAAAACATTTGCAATGTATCCTATAGAAGGACTAAATAAAAAATACCACAAAACACCTGCAATTGCAGGTGCAACAGCATAAGGACAAATGATTAAAGTTTGATAAATATATTTTCCCGCTTTTATTTTATTGACAAGCCCAGCTAAAATCAATGCAGAAATTAAGCAAATTAAAGTAACGCTAATGCTAAATATTAATGTAATAAATATTGAATTTAAATAGTTTGAATCATGAAAAATTTCTTTATAATTTTCAAACCAAACAAATTCTGTTTTTAGTCCAAAGGCATCTTCTTTTAAAAAGGATTGCCACACCGCTAAAAGAGCAGGCCAAAAAAAGAAAATACCAGAGATTAAAAGTTGTGGTGCAAGAAATAAATAAGGTAATAATTTTGGTGCGCCAAGATAAGTGCGTAAGAACCAGTGAGTGCGAATCTCACCCACGTAAAGATTAGCCATCAGCGTGGAAGTAAGCAGTGCGATTAATAAGGTAACAAATTAATTGAAGCCAT
>NZ_JBIPMD010000271.1:0-4177 GCF_044369315.1 Silvanigrella sp. | reverse complement strand
GGGAGCCGGATGTGGGAAAACTACAAGTCCGGTTCTGCAGGGGTTTCATGGCAATGAATTACTTTATTTGAAAGGAAATAAAAGTCATGTCTCTACCTACCAATATTCATTTTTTTTAACTTTGCAATAAACTCAAGGCCATTCATTTTCGGCATTCTTATATCTACTAAAAAAACATTTGGTTGAAAACCGTCCTGTAAACTTTCAATCGCTTTTAAAGAGGAATTAAAGTCATATATATTGATATTAATATGTGAATTTATCATATCTTTAAATACATCTAAAATTTCTTGTTCATCATCTATAATTGCAATGGCTTTGTTTTTAAATTCTTCAATCATAACAAACCTCTCTTACTATTAGCTCCGTGTCATGTGAATTAATTTATTTGAAATGTTATCAATTGGTTCAATAAAGTCGGCTGCATTTAACTTTATCGCTTCTTTTGGCATTCCAAAAACAACGCATGTTGCTTCATTTTGAGCGATTGTTTTTGACCCCGAATCTTTTAACTGCTTTAATCCCCTAGCGCCATCACTGCCCATTCCTGTTAAAATCACTCCAATTGTTTTTTTTAATTTTAATTGTGCAACAGAGTTAAATAAAACATCGACGGAAGGTCTATGCCCATTTATTGTACTTGTTTCTGTGATTTCAATTTGAAGGTTTTGATTGTTTTTTTTCACAATCATATGTTTATTACCTGGTGCTATATAGACATTATTTTTTTCTACGATATCTCCATTTTTTGCTTCTCTGACCTCAAAAGGGCAAAGTTTATTGAGTCTGTCTGCAAGTGCTTTTGAAAAAACTTCAGGGATATGTTGTACAATTAATATGGGAGGAATTTGTGAGGGAAGTTCTTCTAAAATATGTTTTAAAGCTTCTGTTCCCCCAGTAGAAGATCCAATAGCAATTAAATAATTACCATCCATTGTATTTTGATCGACTCTACTTTTAACTATAGGCGCTTTAAAAAATGGAATTTTAGCATTTTTGCTGTGAATAATTTTATCGATTAATACTTTGCTTTCTTCTTCTAACTGGCGAAAATCCGGTTTTTGAAAAAAATCGAAAGCACCAAGTTCCAATGCTTCCATGACTAAAGAACCTTCTTCCATATTTAGAGCGCTTACGACAATCGTAGGGATTTTATATTTTGGCAAAATTAATTTTAAAATATCGATACCACTTAAAAATGGCATATTTATATCTAATGTAATTACGTCTGGTTTTAGAATTTTAATTTGATCCTCTAATGTTCTTGGATCTTCTACTTCACCGACAACCTGTATTTGTTTATTTTTTGATAAAATATTTTTAAGCTGCATCCGGATTGTTTTAGAGTCATCAACAATTAATACTTTTATAATTTCATTATTTATATTATTAGAATAATTTGATGTTACTTCATTTTTTGATATCGGTTTTATTTTTTTAGAATCATTATAAATAGTCTCTAATTTAAAACAAATTTCTTCACTTGATTCTTCAATATTTTTTAAATCGGGTTTTTCAACATAGTCTGAAGCCCCTAAACTTAAAGCTTCTTTTGCAATAGTTGTGCCATCTCGTTCAATAGAACTGACAATTAAAACAGGCGGATGTTTTTCTTTATGAAAATCTGCTTTTAAATATTCAATGCCTGTTTCTTCTGGCATATGAATATCAAGTGTGATGATATCCACATTATTGGTTTTTAGCTTTTCTCTTGCTTCTCTGGTATTTGCTGCAGTAGAGACAACTTGAAATCCTTTATCTTTTGTTAAAACTTTTTTAAGCAATACAAGAATGGTTGGAGAGTCGTCTACGCATAAAACATTTATCAAAGATTTTTCAATTGGTTTTATTTCTTCAAATGTAACTTTTTCTTTAGGTGAATAATCTTTGTGACAATAAATTGAATTTGATAGTAATTTAACAGGTAAATTAAGACCTAATATAGATTCACTTATTCCTAAAACCAATAAGCCATTTGGTTCTAGTCTACTTAGTAATGAATTGATAATTTCAGAAACTTGTTGTTGATTAAAATAAATTAAAACATTTCTGCAAAAAATAATATCAAATTTATCATTTATAAATTTGTTACTTAATTTTAATAAATTGGCTTCTTCAAATGAAACAGGATCTTTGATATGTTTTTTAGGCTTTACAAAATCTCGAATACTTGCAAGACCTCTAACCCAATTTCCATGGACATAAGACATGGGAACTTGTGAAATATCTTTATAAAAATAGACTCCATTTTGAGCATATTTAACGGATTCGTGATCTACATCTGTTCCAATTATTTTATAATCAAAATCTTTTATTTTATTTTCTTTTTTTAATTTATGAAAAAACATCGATAAGGAATAAGCTTCTTGACCTTGGCTACTGGCAGAACTCCAAATTCGAATTGTTTTATTTCTTTTATCGTTGATAATTTGGTTTAAATATTTTTTTTCAATGTCTTCAAAATGAAAATATTCTCTAAAAAAGTAACTATGATGTGTTGTTAACAAAGAGATAATCGCTTTTTTTTCGGTATCAAAATTGGCATTTAAATGCTTTAAGTAGTCTGAAGGAGTGGTAATTCCTAAAGTAGTAAATCTTTTATTTAGTCGAGATTCAACCATAGTGAAATTTTTTTCATTGAGTTGATTCCCTGTTTCTTCATGGGCAATATGGCATATTTTTTGTATCAAAGAATACCATTCGCTATTCATTAAAGATCCTCAAATCTAGGGTCATTGTAGGAAGGCACTTCCTCACTTGCTACAGCTTTAGGTTGTGTCTTTTCCTTATTTGGTTTGAATTCTTTTTTGTTGTTTGTTTCTATTATTGGTGACATGGTACTTTTTATATGACTATCCATTGCTCTCTTTTTATTTTCAGGTGGATTATAATTTCCTTTGTCATTATTGTTTCCTGAGCTGACTTTAAGTTTTGTTATGTTACTTTCATTACCCACAATAATTTTTACAAGGTGTGAAGCCATTTGTTCAATTTCGTAACTTTGTCTTAAAAGATCTGCTGCTGTTTTAGATGTTTTTTGAGCAATATTGCTATTTTGGTGTGTTACGTTATCTAATTCTTGCATAGCGTGATTGATTTCTGTTACACCTTTAGCTTGTTCTTGAGCTGAATTTGCAATTTCATAAACAAGATGATTTACTTCTTCCGAGTTTACAAAAATTTGTTCAAAAATAGAAGCGCATTCATTGCTAATAGCTTCTCCATTTTTCATAGTCTCTTTTGACTTTGTTAAAATATTCTCAACATTGTTTTTTGTTTGATCGATGATTGTTTTTACTCTATTAATACTACTCTCAAGCATAGAAGAAATTTCTTTAGAGGCATTCCCACTCATTTGAGCTAAATTCCCTACTTCTTCTGCAACAACAGAAAAACCACGGCCATGTTCACCAGCTCTTGCGGCTTCTACAGAGGCATTAAAAGATAAAAGTTTTGTTTGAAACACAATTTCATTTATGATTTTTGTTTTGCTTTCAATTTCTGCAATTACTTTCACAATTTCAGAGATTCGTTTATTGCCATCTAATACTTGATCCATAATTTCTTGGTTGCTCGATTTTATATTTGAAATGGAATCTACCATTCTATGAATAATTGTTTTTCCTTCATTTACTTTATTTTTATTTTCATCCGATTTTTTTCTTGAAGTATCCGCCATTTCAGAGGTTTTATTCATCATGGCGCTTATTTCATTAACTGCTGTTACGGTTTCTTGAAGAGAGGCAGCTTGCTCAAGTGTTGCTGCAGAAAGTTTTTGGCTTTCAGAAGATGCTTCTGCCGATGATTTATTTAATAACAGGTTACCATTCGCTAATTGGTTAGCCACATTCATAAGCATATTTGCTAAATTTTTGCTAAAGAAAACACTCAAAGAAATCACTAAAATAAAAATGAGCGTAAAAATGCATGTATATATTATTTTAGAATTGATTATTTCGGCATAGGCCTCATTTTTGTGAGCTCGAATTAACACTTTCCAACCTAATTCATCAACAATTTTATCTCCTACCACATTTTTAAAAGCAGTTAATAAAGTGATTCCTTTTGGTGGACAATATGCTATGAACTTAGGCGTTCATATAGAAGGGTTGTCCAATGTTAAAGAAGAAATCAGTTAAAAGTCAATATTCTCTTGAGTTTAAAAATCAAGTTCTAG
>NZ_JBIPMD010000270.1:0-4199 GCF_044369315.1 Silvanigrella sp. | reverse complement strand
TGGCTTCAATTAATTTGTTACCTTATTAATCGCACTGCTTACTTCCACGCTGATGGCTAATCTTTACGTGGGTGAGATTCGCACTCACTGGTTCTTACGCACTTATCTTGGCGCACCATAAATATTTACCTTTAAAAAGCTGTATCCGCTAGATGACTTTTTATAAATAATGCTTTGTCACCCAAATGCATTTGTCCGCATTTGTTGCATGCAAAAACCCAAGAAGAGGGAGATAAGCGCTCTTTGTTAATTAGTTCATATTTATGTTGAGAACAATTTAAGAATTCATTGTATTTATTCCAAGCAAAATCCTCGCATTCTTCAAAACTATCTCCTTCAGTAAATATAACTGTTTCAGGAATTTTAATATAAAGATCAAAACAAAAATTTATTTTGTTATTATTTTCATCAGTATCATACATAGGCTTTAAAACCGTATGATCAGGCCATGGATATTTCAAATCATAGTCACATTTGTAATGAGTATTTTTATTGATATAAGCTTTCATAGAGTGTCCTTTGTTAAATTTCAGATATACTTGAAAAACTAGAATCCTCTGGCAATTCATCATTTTCTACTTTTGAATAATAAATTTTCTTTGCTTCTTTTTCCGACTTAGCATTGATATAAATTTCTGATTCTTCTTCATCATTATTATGAATATATGTTATTTGATACGATTTTATTATTCCACATTTACATAAGTCTTCTGCAAAGTAAGGCATTCCACAGCATTCTTTATTAAGTAAGTCATCAAAGCCTTTGCAGCAAGTAAAAACTTCAACATGTCCTGAGTTATTGCATTCTGAACAATTCATATTTTAACTCGCTTTCTTTGTTGTATTTAAATCTGTCAATGTATACTCAATATCTTTCGCATCTTCTTTATCATCATGGTCAAAATACACTACCGTTTCATTTAATTTATTTTGACCAACTTTAATGGAATAGACTTTATGGTCACCAAAAGTATCATTAAATATCCAGAAATTTTTATTTCCATGTTCTTCTTTTATTAATTCTAAAAGCTCTATTATCTCGGAAATTTTCATCTTAAGTCACCTCAAAATTTATTATTGATTTACTAATTTTCTTTGACATTGAATTAGGTTATCTAGTTGATAAATTAAATCTTCTCTAGTGTAGTTTGAATATTTATCAGTGAGTTTGATAGGATTTTTTCTTTCGATTATACCAATTATATTTATGCAGCTACCATTCTCTTCTTCAATATGATTACCATTTGAATAGTATAATTGATTGTTGGATTTTAATTTTGAGTTAATATAACCAGTTACCTTTTTATCAAATGTTACATCAACAAATGTTTTATTTTTAATTGTATCAAACTCAACTTTTTTAACTTTTCTAATTTGCCCATCAGAAAGCAAAACTTCATCTTTTGG
Source organism: Silvanigrella sp. (assembly GCF_044369315.1). Taxonomy (NCBI): domain Bacteria; kingdom Pseudomonadati; phylum Bdellovibrionota; class Oligoflexia; order Silvanigrellales; family Silvanigrellaceae; genus Silvanigrella; species Silvanigrella sp. Next base: position 2,792 of record NZ_JBIPMD010000270.1, on the reverse strand, counting down.
GTTTAACTTTAGTAAATTTATCTTTTGGAATGGTAAAATATTTAATGACTTTGTCATGTCGGTTCTCCCTTTGGGAAAGTTTATTTATGGACGACTATCGTTCCACAAATAAATATTTACATGTAATTAAAATTTTGTCAAATAAAATTAGAAAATTAATTTAAAAAAAAAACTAAAAATTAAATTGACAAATTTTTTTAATAGATGTAAACAATTATATGTGAGACAAAACGGCTCACAATTAACTCATTCCCATAGGGAGTATCGATATGAAAAACGTTAAAATTCCTTGCCAGTTTCAATATTACAAATTCTATGATTTTGTTTCCGAACTAGCCTCTAAAGAATTAATATTAAATCGAGATCATATATATTTAGAATCTGCTGAAGCGGATAGAGTTGAAGGTTTAGATCAATTAATCTTTATCAATAAAGAGTTAACACATATTCATTTATTTAACGAAATTTACAATGTAAACGTTCCAGAAGAAGATTTAATGATGGAATATTTAGGCTGTTTTAAAATTGATATTGTTGTGTACGACGAATCAAGCGATTTTGAAAATGAACTACATTTTCATTGTGGTGATCAGGTTTTTGACTTTTATAATATTGATGATTTGTTTGATTTAGAATTAAGGGAAAAACTTTTTAATTCAGTTCAAGGCGCTCAAAAAGCCGCTTAATCTGCGGCAAATAAATATACTTCTAAAATATAAAAAGGATACATCATGAGTGTAATAGCATTTAATTTAAGTTTTTACTTTACTGCAACAGCATTACTTATTCAGGATGATGAGGAATTTAGATTGCCTTGCATTAAGTTAGTTAATCAATTAGCAGAAAGCAACTGGGGCGCTTATTCAGAAAGATATAACGAAAACATGAGTATTCATATAGAAGAGCTTAATAAAATATTGATTTCATTAAATTCAGGGAATAGTTACAAACAATATTTAAAACCTGATTTAATTGATAGATTTTTAAAAGAATTGCGAATGTTTGAATATAACTCGGATGAAAATCCAAGAATTTATAAAACATTATATTCCCTATATAATAAAGCTCTAAGAAAAAAAGAGTATTGGGAAAATTCTAAGAATATCCTATAAGCCGCATAAATAGCGGTTAAAATTATTAATTTTAAAACTAAAGGAATAATATAATGTCAAATCAAAATGCTAAAGTTATTTTTGAGTACACAATTGAGAATGCCGTTGAAGATGGATGTCTTTTTAATTTATCAAGAGAATTTAAAAATGAAGTTTGCGAATTAGGAATAAATATTCCAGTATATTGCTCAAAATTTGTTTATGAAAATTATATAGATTTAACTGAATGCGCAAAAAAAATGTTAAATGATAAAAAAGGTAGAGCTTGGGATATTCTTTTTATGGCAAGGTTTATGATGCATAAAGCTGTTAAAAATGGCTATTCACATTTTGTATTTTATTGTGTTGTTGATGAAATGGAAGCTACAGAGATAACAGCAGTTTTAAAATTTGATGGTTATAATTTTTTTATTTTAAAAGATTTATCTGATGATTGATAAGTCGCCTCTTAATTGAGGCGTTCATTAAATATTTTAATTAAAAAGGAATTCCAAAATGACAGTAATTTACACAGATGAGTTTGCACATAGACAATGGAAAAGACGACAAGAAAATGAAAATATTAATTTTACATTTTTTAGAGATAGTGAAGAAATAGAAGTAAGATTTTCACTTTATCAAAAAGATGTAATAGATGTTGATCCTAAAATTATCACAAAAATGAAGCAGCAACTAAAGGAGGGAAAAGAAAAGTTAAAAAAACAAGGTAAATTTAAGAGATATGAAGTTGATTATGCTGATGATACTATCAGACCAATTTATGAAGAAGTATGAAATTTATAATACATATTAATTAAAATGAGGTGTTTTATGGAAGCAAAAAAAGAATATAAGTCTGGCTATAAAGTAGTATTTGATACCTTAAATGAAGTTTTAGATTACTTAAATGAAGGCATAAAAAACGAGGAAATAGATAAAAAATTGTACAATAATATGTTTGAGCATGTTGAAATGGCTATGGATTATTGTAAAAAATATGATAGGAGAAAAGATTGAAATTGATTTAAATATATGCAAGCCTCCCATTCTTAGAGGGAGGCTTTTTTATGGCTAAGAAAACATTAAGAAAAAACAATTTAAATGAAATATATACAGCTCTGGATTTGATGATGAGCGGCAATCACTCTTCCGTTGTAGGTAGGGATTTTTTAATGAGTCGCAATACAAACCCAAATTATGGCTATATTGATCCTGACGATATTAACGACTATAATCAAGATTTTATTGATACAATTATTAAATTAAAAGCAATAAATAAAGTTGAAGTTCCTAAAAATTTAGAATTATTATCAAATCAATATACCGAAAAAAGAAAAATTATAGAAAAGTTTGATCATGCTAACTATGACAATGCTATGGCAAGTGGAATAGAAGCAGCTAAAGAATTAGGTAATTACAACGAATTTAGCAATAAAATAGTTCTCTTAAATGATTCTGAAATGAACATTTTTTTTGATTATATTGCATTGTACAGAGAACTAGATGGCAAAAGAGCAATCATAAATTGGTATTTGAAAAAACCTGATTTAATAAATGAAGAAAATAAAGAATTAATAAAAGCATATGAGCAGGCTAATTTTGGTTCTGTTGCAAAAAAAGATCAATTGAGAGTAGAGTATCTTCCTTGTATTGTAATTGGGGGAAGTAGAGATGGAATTCAAGTGGAAGCATACGGAGCGA
>NZ_JBIPMD010000268.1:0-4207 GCF_044369315.1 Silvanigrella sp. | reverse complement strand
TACTGCTTCATTTTTTATTTCATCAGACCAACTCTTTATATTTCCTTTACTTCTTTCAAAAGCAACTTGTTCTGACAATTTTAAAATTCTATTTTCCATCTCCATTTAAATCTCCTCCTCAAAAGGAGATTTAATTCTGGATTTATGCTTTGTAAAAATCACTTATTGGGAGGACACATAGCAAGTTTAAACAATCGAATTCAAAATCAAGCTTTTGTGTTAAGTTTTTTACAACTTGTAGGTGTTATGATGGTTATTTTTTCGATCTCTTTTATTCCTATTTTATTTATAAAACTAAAGAAAAAAGTTCATAATGTTTCGGATTCTCATTGATTATTTTAAGTAACAGTAACGCCAGGTCTTTCGGTCTGAATAGGATTTTTTTTGGAGAAATTTTGCAATTCTAAATAATACCGAATGATATTTTGTTGAATTTGATTTGTTTGTAAGGAAGGGCAGGGAAGACGAACGATTAAATTGATTTGATTTGGATTTACAATTGATAATTGAACTCTTGGTTCTATATTAACTGGACCTAATACAAAAAAATGTTTTTCACTTGCATAAAAGTTTTTTGCCTCTTCAAAATAAGCTTGACAAGCCTCTTTTGAGGCAATTAATAAATTTCTTTCACTGGTACTCCATTCCTCATTATTGGAAATAGGAACAATAAAAGAATGTAAAGTAAAACTTTCAGTATAACTTTCTTTTGCAATTGTACTTGTTAAATAAATACTATTTGGAATAACCAAAACTCGGCCTGTATATTGTGAATGTTCTTTACCAGGACCAATCTCAATTAATGTTGTGCTTAAAAATTTGAAATCGACAACTTCACCACGAAAAGTGGAAACTTCAATTCGATCTCCAACGGAGAAAGGTTTTGAAAGCCACTTATATAATCCACCAATAAAACACAAAATAAATTCTTTTGTTGCAATAGCTATAGCCGCAGCAATGGCCACAAAGGATATAGCCATTGTTTTAATTTCATCAGACCAAATTGTAATGAAAGATAAAAAAATAATAATAATGAAAATATTATTTATTTTAACAATAATACTTCTCTTTGTTTCTGCAGGAGATATTTTTAAATGTGAGACTTGTTTCACGAGTAAAAATCGGATTGCTATTAGAACAAAGAAAAATATAAGACTCGTTATAATATGTTGAAGATAATAATCATCGAGAGTGATCGAATTCATGCGATAAACCTTAATAGCAAAACTTTGCTATTTTGAACTTCCTTGTTGCTGTTTTAATTGCTCTTTTGCAGCTTCATTGGCTATTTTTATCATTTTGGGTTTAACAAAGTAATAAATAATAGCACCCACCAAAATGACAATACTCAGAATTAAAAAAGTTTCAAATGGAGATTTCAAAGAAAGAACTCCTATTTTTGCAGCAAGCAAACCAGTTAAACCAATTGTAGCTAAATAAAAGGATTGAAATAAAGATTTATACTTAAGGGGAGCCATAATACTGATTGCGGACATCATAACAGGAGAAATAATAGTTTCACTTATAGATAATAATATAATAAATAACATAAATTGATAATAATGAAACGGTTTTACGCCTTCTTCTATTCCATGGCCAATATGTGCTAAATAAGTAAAATAAAATACTGATATCGCAGCAATAAAAACAGCTAAATTCATTTGAGAAAAAAAATGTGGATATTTATTTTTTAATGCTAATTTAGCTAATATAAATGTAATAATAGGTGTAAAGACTATAATAGTTAAACTTTCTAAAGACATGAAAAATGTTGTAGGAATATCAACATTAAATACGGTCTTATTTGTATATTTTTCAATATATAATGTGAGAGTTCCAGAAACAGCAATATTATAAACGGTTGCCCAAATGGCAAAAAATGCAAATGCAATAATTAATGAATAAAGAGCTCTCATTTGAACTTTAGAGATTGGTTTTTTATTTGGATCCACAACTTTTTTAGATTTTCTATTGAATTCAAGTACGAGATGTTTTTTTCCTAAAATAAAAACAACCATACCAATCACCATTCCAACACCAGCAGAAGATAAAGCAACTTGATAACCAAACTTTTGAGTTAATAAACCGCCGCTTACTCCAGCTATCATAGCTCCAATATTAATTCCAAAATAGTACCAGCTAAACCCAGACTCTCTTCTCGTATCATTTGCCTTATATAAATCACCTAAAAGAGATGGCATACAAGGTTTAAAGAAACTCGTTCCTAAGGCAACACAAAATAATGCTAAATAAAAAACAATTTCAATTTTTGAGAACAGCATTAAAAAATGACCCAGAATAATTATACAACCACCTAAAATGACAGACTTGCCTTTTCCGATAAATCGATCCGCAATGAAGGAGCCTAATATAGGAAGGGTATAGGCAGTCATGGTATAAATTCCAACTAATCCTAAAGCCTTTTCGTTGCTCCAACCTAATCCGCCGCCATAAAGAGGAGCAGATGCATACAAAACCAATAGAAAAGATAAAGTATAATAACTAAATCTTTCGAAAATTTCGGTAAATGCTAGAATGTACATACCCTTAGGTTGTTTTGTTTTTGTGGTCATATTTAATTCTTTCGTGTAAAAGATACAACGGTATTCATCTAAATAAATTTCTTGATCCTAAATTTAAAGGGTAAAAAATAATTTGACAACTTTTTTTTTAAAATAAATCAATTTATATTCGATTTATCTAATATGAAATAAAAATAATTTTAATTTTTGATTTTTTGGGATTTAAAATAAAAACATGATTTACGTTGTTTTTAGATATGAATAAAATTTAATAAGTAATTTTTTTATTTAAAGAAATTACTTTTTGATTAAAGAAACTACTTTTCCAATTTCAAAACAATCAGGTAAGATTTTTTTAAGACTTTCTAACTGACCTGGATCAATGATAAGGGTAAAACCCATTCCCATATTCCAAACGGTAAAAGCTTCTTCATCCGATATTTTTCCAATTGTTTGAAAATGCTTAATGATAGAAGGTACTGGAATTTTTTTCTTATCAATATCATAAACAAAATTTTCAGGTAATATTCTGCTAATATTAGTTAAACCACCACCTGTAATATGTGCCATACCTTTAATAAGAATATGTTTTTTTAAGTTTAAAATATCTTTAACATAAAGACGGGTTGGCTCTGTTAGATAATCACCAATTGTTTTTCCTTCAAATGGAGTTTCTAATGTTACGTTATTGTCTTTCATGATTTTACGAACTAAAGAATATCCATTTGAATGGAAACCACTACTAGGAAGACCAACTATGAGATCATTTTCTTTTATATTTTTACCATCGATAATATCTTTATTTAAAACGTCTCCAACTGCAAACCCAGCAAGATCAAATTTATTTTGATCATAAAATCCAGGCATTTCTGCTGTTTCACCGCCAAGTAACAAACAACCAGAGTCTTGGCATGCTCTTACAATTCCTTTGATGACACGATGGGCAACATCGACATCGAGTTTTCCTGTTGCAAAATAATCAAGGAAAAAGAGAGGTTTTGCACCACATACGATGAGATCATTGACACTCATGGCAACGAGGTCTTGTCCAAGATCTTCATAACGTTGCATTTTGATTCCAAGTTCTAGTTTTGTACCCACACCATCGGTACAGGCTACTAAGGAACGCTCCGAATCCAATTCATATATTCCTGCAAAGCCACCAATAGTGGGGTTTATCTTTTTTATTTTTTCTACGAGAGTTTCTCCAGCTTGGATACTTACCCCTGCTTTTTCATAAGTTGTGCTTGACATAAGGATGTTATCTCCAAATAAGAATTTGATTAAGGGTGTCAATTAAAATTTTATGTTCTAAGGGTCTGACTCGATCTTTTAGTTGCTCTTCGGATTCATAAGGAAACACAGGAAAAGAAACATAGTTTAAAAGTTTCCCAGAATCTAATTCAGGAATAACTTCATGAACAGAAAGCCCCCATTTTGTTACTTTATTTGCAATTGCATATTCATAAGCATGTGCTCCTTTATATAAATCAAGAGGAGCGGGATGCAAGTTGATTAAAACAGGTTTCGATTTTATTTTAGAAACCTCTTCGAAAAAAGTAGGGGATAAAACGCGCATATAACCGGCAAGAACAATAACTTTAATATCATTTAAATGCTGAATTGTTTTTATTAAAGCAATTTCATGTTCTGATCTATTTGTGTAGTTTTTATGTGGAACAATA
>NZ_JBIPMD010000269.1:0-4207 GCF_044369315.1 Silvanigrella sp. | reverse complement strand
CTGTTGATTACCTTAGGGATCTTCTGATATATCAAAACTTTTGGAAACAAAACCCAAAAGATTGGTTGCCTTGGAATTATCTCGATACCATCAACAAAATCAAAAACCACTCTCTATAAAAAATTTAATTCCATTCATTGTGTTTGTAAAATGCACTTATTGGTAGGACACCGGTGGACAAATAGATTCTTTAGATAATTTCAATGAAAATAAAGAAACAGAAGAAATTCAGAGTTCTCATAATTCAAGTGATGAAAATGATGAAAAAAAGGGGGTATCAATATATGAAAATATATTAAATGATATTGAAAAAAAATCTGAAGTTAAAAAAGGTTCCCGATGTTGCTATAAAATATACAATAGAATGGAAAAATAATAGTTTAGATAAAAACCTTTAAATTGAATTTAATTCCTTAAAATTAAATTTTATCATTTTAGACTTGTATCCAATTATTAAAGATAAGAATAAAATGAGAGCAATATATAAAGTAAAAGAAAAAATGGTTTCATTATAAAAAATTCCAAACATAGCAGAAAACAAAGAACCAATTATAAAAAACATAAAATAGAGTAACGCAGAAGCCATGCCTTTAGATTGTGTTGTAGAATCTAAAATAAGTCTAGTAAAGGGGGCTGAAAGAATACCATAACCGAAATTAAAACATGTAAATGCAGCTATAATTAAATATAAATTATTTGGAGCAAAATAAGAAAATAAAACCGTTACGATTGATGAAACAAAAGTAATCATAAATCCAATTGATAATGACTTAAAGGAGTTCATAAATTTTGATAAATATCTTAAAGTAAAAGTACCTAAAATAAATGCCAAAAATATGGGAATTTGTACAAGACTAAATTCACTTTTATTTAAATGATAAAGATTCATTAAAACAATTGGCGAGCTAGAAATCCAAACGATTACAGAACCAAATGATAGAGCAAAACTAATGCTGCCAAATATAAAATTTTTATTTTTAATTAAATCTAGATAGATGGATAGAATAGGCTTTAATTTTATTTTAATTTTTTTATCATCTGTAAGAGTTTCTGGCATAAAAAACCATAAACCAATCAGTCCAATTAAGGATAATAAAAATGTTGTAACAAATATGTAACGCCAACCTGCAAAAAGCATAACTGTACTTCCTGCAAGTGGGCCAATCATAGGTGCAAATAAAGCAACGGAAGCCATCCAAGAAATCACATTTATGGCTTCTTTTTCTTTATAGAGCTCATGGACACAGGCGTAACCTGCAACCCCGATAAAACAAGGTCCCATTCCTTGAAGAATGCGTGCAATAAAAAAATTGGGCATATTAGAAGCAAGAATGCCAATCACATTTCCTATTAAAACTATAATGCCTCCAACAAACATGGTAGAGCGCCTACCATATCTGTCAGAAATGGGTCCAACAAAAAGTTGAATTGAAAGGGATCCTAATAAAAAAATAGATAATGATAAGGGAACAAGACTTTCCGAAACTTGAAATTCATTCACAACATCTATTAATGCAGGCAAAATCATGTCATTTGACATGTAAACAGCAAATTCAAATAATACGAGAAAAATCAAAAAATAAAATTTTTTGTTACTTTTAGCCATTATTCCACATCGGATAAATTTAAAATTGCCATAAATGCTTCTTGAGGTATTTCGACGCTTCCCACTTGTTTCATGCGTTTTTTACCCTCTTTTTGTTTATCAAGTAGCTTACGTTTACGAGAAATATCTCCACCATAACATTTTGCAGTAACATCTTTACGCATGGCACTTAACGTTTCACGAGCAATGACTTTTGACCCAATCGCTGCTTGTAAAGGAACTTCAAATTGTTGCCTTGGAATGACTTCTCTTAGTTTTTTAACAAGTAAACGGCCTCTTTCGTAGGAATTGCTACGATGTACAATACAAGAAAGAGCATCCAGTGGTTCTCCATTTACTAAAATATCAAGACGCACTAGGTCGCTTTCTTTATAGTCATGAAATTCATAATCCATACTGGCATAGCCACGAGAAATAGTTTTAATTCTATCAAAAAAGTCAAAAACCATTTCGTTTAAAGGAAGTTCATATTGAAGCATGACACGACTTTGGGAGAGATATTCCATTTTTGTTTGAAGACCCCGGCGTTCAGCTAATAAGGCCATAACTCCTCCAAGATGTTCTTGAGGCATATGGAATGTTGCTTTTACAACGGGCTCCGAAAATTTAGCAATATTTGCTGGTGGCGGTAAATTGGAGGGGTTATCGACACGAAGTTCTTCTCCTTTTGTGGTTTCTACTATGTAAACACAAGTAGGAGCCGTAAAAATAACATTCATATTATATTCACGCTCTAAACGTTCTTGAATAATTTCCATATGCAAAAGACCTAAGAAGCCACAACGAAATCCAAAACCAAGTGCAACTGATGTTTCTGGCTCATAACTTAACGAACTGTCGTTTAAAGTAAGTTTAGCAAGAGCATCTTTTAAGTTTTCAAATTGATTTGTTTCAACAGGGAAAATTCCTGCAAAAACCATTTGTTTTGCTTTTTTAAATCCAGGTAATGGTTCAACATTTGAATTAGCCATACAAATTGTGTCACCAACACGGGAATCTTTAACGTCTTTCACGTTCGCTATAATATAGCCCACTTCGCCGGCGCTGAGACTATCACGTTGATAAGCTTTTACACACATGATACCCACTTTTTGGACTTCAAATGTTTTGCCAGAGTGCATCATTTTAATTTGATCGCCTATTTTTACAATACCATCTACTACTCTCACTAATACAATTACGCCTTGATAGGGGTCAAACCAGCTGTCAAAAATGAGTGCACGGAGATCTTTGCTGCGAGTGTCTTCTGGGGCAGGGACATGATGAATAATAGCCTCTAAAACGTCGGCAACGCCCATACCTGTTTTTGCGCTACATTTTATTGCGTTTGAGGTGTCGATAGCAAGTTCTTCTTCAATTTGAATACAAACACGATCATAGTCCGCACTTGGAAGATCTGCTTTATTTATAACAGGAATAATTTCAACATTATTATCGCCAGCTAAGTAAACATTAGCCACAGTTTGTGCCTCAACACCTTGAGTGGCGTCGACAACCAAAAGAGCTCCTTCGCAAGCAGTTAAACTTCGACTGACTTCATACGTAAAATCCACATGGCCAGGAGTATCAATTAAGTTTAAAGTATAAATTTTTCCATCTTTTGCTTTATAATCTACAGTTGCTGTTTGAGCTTTGATGGTGATCCCACGTTCGCGTTCTAAGTCCATACTATCAAGTATTTGCGCTTGTTTATCGCGATCCGCCACGGCTCCCGTAAGTTCTAATAAGCGATCGGCTAGAGTAGACTTACCGTGATCTATATGGGCAATAATACAAAAGTTTCTTATTAGATCTGGTTCAGCATTTGTTGTTTTGCTCATTCTTTTCTACCTTAGTTAAAATAAAAATCAATTTCTGCCGATAGCATAACCCAAGGAAACATACTCAATAGTTTGTATTTCGCAAGGACTGTTATGCTCTTACGTTTTCAATATGAACCTTTAACAAAATTTATCTGTTTCATGCTACCTTCTTTTTTTATTTCCTGCCAATCCGTTGAAGAAGATGATATCACTCATTTTTCTCCACTTGTTTCTTCTCAAGAGTATGTATATATTCCTATTAAAAGAGTTTTATTTGATTATTATGACAAAAAAAATGGCGTTTTATAACTCAACAAATTGATTATATTGACGGTAAAAATATGCAATCTTTATCTTCGCTGTGGGTTTTTGACTATATGCCAATTGAAATCATAGTATTAGATAATCCTGATATAAATGAATCCGTTACTTTTGATTTTCAAGAAAGTAATGGTATTTCTTTTAGAAAAACAAATATCTATTTACCATTTAAAGAAACAACTGAATCAGATGACTTAGATGATCAGTTGCCTACTTGTAAAGGAACAGAATTTCGGGCAATTGCAAGAATAGTGAGTAATTTAAAGTATATTGGAATTCATAAATTAAAAAATAATAATGAAGTTAGGGAAAACGATTTACGTAATTGGTTTTCATTAGGTGAAATAATTTGCTTAAATATTGTAAGACTATAATTTATATTTTATTTTTAATACCACAGAATCTATTTGCTATGTGTCCTCCCAATAAGTGCATTTTACAAACACAATGAATGGAATTAAATTTTTTATAGAGAGTG
>NZ_JBIPMD010000075.1:0-13699 GCF_044369315.1 Silvanigrella sp. | reverse complement strand
AGCAAAACCCAAAAGATTGGTTACCTTGGAATTATCTTGATACTATCAACAAAATCAAAAACCACTCTCTATAAAAAATTTAATTCCATTCATTGTGTTTGTAAAATGCACTTATTGGGAGGACACCACACGCGCCACATTCGTTGCATTTGTCTAAATGTTCGTCTATTTCAGTTATTTGTTTGAGATTTTTAGTATGAATGAATTTATCAGCAGAGAGAATCACATCGGGATTTAAAATAATTTCAGGATCTAATATTTGTTTAATTTTATACATTATATCATTTATCTCTTTTCCCCATTCTGCTTCGATAAAAGGAGCGATATTTCTTCCTGTGCCATGTTCTGCTTTTAAGGAACCATTGTGTTTATCTATGACAAGAGTTGCTAAATCTTTCATAAATATTTCATATTTTATTCTATCGTTTTCGTTTTCAAACTTCATTTCTAAAATAAAATGTAAATTACCATCTTTGGCATGTCCAAATAAACAACTATTTTCAAACCCGTGTTGTTTAAAAAGTTTTTTTAAGTCTGAGCTTCCTTGCGGTAAATGTTCTAAAGGAAAGGCAACGTCTTCAAGTAAAGCTAAATAATTTGGTTTTCTTTGTGATTGCACAATGGGTAAAATAGATTTTCTAATTTTCATGATTTTTTGATATATATCGTTCTCATAAAATTTGCTAATTATAATTACATTTTGGCAAAGGCTTATTTTTTTGTTTATGTCTAATATTTTTTTATTTAAATTTATTTCTGTTGAATCTCTTAAATCTATTATAAGTAAACAATGTTCATTGGTATTTATTTCCTGTGAAAGAAATTCGCTAAGCTCTTTTTTAGCACAGCTTATCGATGTCGCATCAAGAAATTCGAGAGAAGAAATGCTATCGCTATTTAAAATGAGGACAGCTTCCATTGCCGATTTTAAATCAGCAAAAAAACACAGAGCCGCTTTTTTATAAGGTTCTTCATAAATTGTTTTATATGTTATGCTTGAAATAAAACCAAGTGTCCCTTCCGATCCAATCATTAAATGAGAAATAATGTCTATAGGATCTTCAAAATCTACAAATGAATTCAGTGAATAACCAACTGTATTTTTTATTTTATATTTATTTTGTATTTTTTCTATTATATTACTGTTACTTAATATATTTTTTCTTATTTCTAATATTTTTTCACAAATAGGGTTATTTGTATTTTTGAATTTAGCAATCGATAATTTATCACTCGTGTCTAAAATTGTTCCGTTACTAAATATCACGCGAATATTTTTTAAGGTATGATAACTGTTATTTTTAACTCCACAGCACATTCCGCTTGCGTTATTTGCAGCAATCCCACCAATTTTAGCAAAATCGAGGGAAGAGGGATCAGGTCCTATTTTTTTTTTGTACTTTGCTAAATAATAATTCGCATCTTTTCCAATAACACCTGCTTGAAGTTCTATTTCATTTCCTTCATTAAAAATTTTATATTTTCGCCATTTCCAACTTATAACAAGAAGTACGGAGTCTGTAATAGATTGTCCTGATAGAGAGGAGCCTGCGGCTCTAATTGTTAAGGGAATTTTATATTTTTTTGCTGATTTAAATATGCATTGTATTTCAACTTCTTCATCTACAATAAGAACTAATTTGGGTACTAAGTAGTAGTGACTTGCATCATTAGCATAAGAGTAAAGGCTAAGAGGGTCTGAAAGGATATTTTTTTTGGGGAGATTTTGATTTATGAATTTTAGAAAATTTTTGAAATTATTGTCTTTTTCTTTAGCTATCATTCAAAAACCTTTGACTTATTAAGTTGATTTATTTGAAATGCAAGCTTCACTTTATAGAAGATAAGTATTGTATATATGAGATTGAATTTAATGTAAATATTTGTAAACATGGAGTGTTTTTTTGTCTTTTAAAGAAATACAATTGTGATTTTAGATGGTTATCTATATTTGACTGTAATTTTAAGAGATTGCTTTCCTGGGAAATGGCTATTTAGAAAGAATAAGAATGATTTTGATGAACCCCCATAATCCCTCGATTTCTGCAACTATTGAGATAATTATCCCTAAAGAAGCTTGTATTTCTAAATTTTTTGCGATAGTAAGCAGGTTCCGATTTGATAGATGATCGGCCTATATTAAAAATGAAGGGGGGTGAATGATATGCCAGTAGTTAAGATTAAAGAAGGTGAAACCTTTGAAAGCGCAATGCGTCGTTTTAAGAAACAATGCGAAAAAGCAGGTATCCTTTCTGAAATTCGCAAACGTGAGCATTACGAAAAACCCTCTGTTAAAATTAAGAGAAAACGTATGGCGGCTCGTAAACGCGCCCTTAAAAAACAAAAGAAGCTTATGGCTTAATTTCGTTTTTTAGCTCATCAAAAGCTTTAAAAGGAGGGTTGTGTTTACAGCTCTCCTTTTTCAATTTTGACTGATATGGTATCATACTCTCTACCTATAATTGGTAAGAGTTTTACTGCTTAAACAGTGAGGTTCTTTTTGAGACTTCGCAAACATTCTATCCAAAATGTAATACAAACCATTCCCCTTCAAGACCACCTACGCCGTTTTATGGATGTGAAGCGTTCTGGAGGGAATGCGGTTGCAAAATGTCCATTTCATCAAGATTCCTCGCCGAGTATGTATATTTATCAAAATAATTATCATTGTTTTGCCTGCAAGGCTCATGGAACTGTGATTGATTATGAAATGCACCGCACAGGATGTTCTTTTCGTGAGTCGGTGGAAAGTTTATCTCAAACGTATCAAATTCCTTTAGAATATGAATCAAGTGCTGAAGAAAAGCAAAATAGCGCCAAAAATGATTTTTTTGAGGCACAAAATAAAGAACTCGAAAAAATTCATTTATTTTTTAAAGAAAATTTAAATAAGTTAATAGATAGTCAATTACAATCTATAACAGCTGAATTTAAAGATTTTTTAATAAATAAATTAAAAAAATATATTGAATTTGTTTATACAGGGGATCATTCTACTTGTGATACCTTTATGGAAAATATTTCTTTAAAAGAGATATTTAAAATAGATTTATCGGATAGATTTGCCTTTCCTATATATAAGGAAAATGGAAAATTAGGTGGATTTGCTTTTTCTAATAAAATAACCCAATTTAAAAATGAAGAACCTTTTTCTGAAAATAACTTTTTATGTTATTTAAATGATTTAGAAGTTTTCACCCCTTTTCCGAAATCGACATTACATTGGTTAAATTGGCACCAATCAAGAAATCAGTTAAATAATCAAAAAAATATTATTGTTACTGCAAATTTTTATGATTTATATTATTTACTTTCATTAGGTAAATTAAATACAATTGCTTGTTTGCAAAATAAAATAGATACGTCGTTAGCAAAAGTTTTATCTAAAAAAGTACCAAGAATTATTATTGCTGTTTTTTCTATAGCAAATCAAAATATGTTTTTATGGAAAACCTTTTTAGAAACTATTGTTTTAAGCGATTTGTCATTTGATACCGTTTTTTTCTCAATACAAAATGAAAATATATCTTCAGATGATTTAAATAAAGTCTTTTTAAATTCAAAACCTCTTTGGGAAGAAATTGTAAATAAATTTTTTGATAATATTCCATCTTCTATTAAATTAGGAGAGTTTCAGAAAAAACTGTTACCTATTTTTAATAAAATTGAGGATCAGTCTCGAAAAGAATTGATATTAGATAACATTGCAGCTAAATATTTTGGTTCCTCAAAAAAAATATTCGGATCTGCTAATTATAATAAGTATAAACTAAAAAGTTCGGATAACAATAAAGTAAATATCGCTTCTATAACTCAAAAAAATGAAGTAAAAATAGAAACAAAATTGCCTCAAAAAGAAACTCTTAAATTGGATAAAAATTTTGAAATAGAAAAAGAATATATTACAAAATCGGTATATTTTTACCACAAAATTTTATTATCGGATTTGCCTTTAGCAAAAGAGGCGCGTTTGTATTTAGAGCAAAGAGGAATCGAATTAGAGCATATTGTGAAATGGGGATTTGGATTTTGTCCCTATTCAAATGAATTGTCTAGAAAGGTTGAAAAAAAATTAGTTCCTTTTGAGCCCTTGCTTGAGCTTGGATTAATTAAAAAAAGTAAAATAAATGATGGTTTTTACGATTTTTTTCATGACAGAATTATAATACCTATTTATGGACATGAAGGCGCTATTATTGCACTCTCTGGTCGTTTATTTCAACCTCATTTGCAATCAAAAGCAAAAGAATTACCAAAGTATATAAATTCACCAGAATCCGCAATATTTGCAAAATCGAATGTTTTATACAATTTTTACGCAGCGCTTCAGTCCATTGTTAGTTATGGTTTTGTTGTTGTTGTAGAAGGCTATATGGATTGTATTTCTTTGGTGAATGCAGGGGTTACAAATACAGTTGCTGTTATGGGAACAAGTCTTACTCATTCTCATATGGAAGCCCTTTCAAAAGTAACTAAAAGAATAATCATATGTTTTGACTCTGATAAAGCTGGCCAAAATGCAGCAAGAAGAACTTTTTTTATTACTTTTCCTTTTAAGGGAATTGATTTGGAGTATTTAGAAATTCCCGATGGAAAAGATCCTGACGATTTTATTAAAAAATATGGTGTGAATGAATTTCATTCTTTAATACCTAATACAGAACCTTTGTTAAATAAGGTTTGCAAATGGTTTTTTGAAGAGTCTAATTTTAAACCAGAAGTTTTTTTAAGACAAGCAAAAGAGCATATTCTCCCTATTATTTTGCAGCATCCCGATAAACAAGTTCAAGATGAATCCCTTCTATTTTTATGTGACAAATACTTTGAAAATGTATATCCTGAAGACCTTCGTCAAGAAATGGAAGGCTTATCTTCATTGCATATAAAGTCTCATTTTGTTAAAGACGTCGCTAAGCCTGAAGCCTTTTCTCTTGAAGAGTGGCCTGTCTTTTCCGTTACTGAAGTTAAATTAATTTTATCACTTGTCCATTCAAGGTTTTATGAGTTACCAATACGTTTGCGAAATGTAGCTCAAGGATTATCAAGCTCAGAAGAGGCTAACGAGCGTATTTGTGCATTAGCGATAAGCAATCAAATGAGTAAAACAAGTTTTTCTGTTTATCTCGAACTGCTGACTGCTATGGTAGACAACCAACATGTCTCTTTAATTGAGCTTGAAGACTTGGATAAATATAGCTTTTCGCATCAGACAAAAGTAGTACTGGCTTATGCAAATTCAAATGTTCACATTTTATTTCAATATAAGATGGAGGAATTACTGAAAGAAAGCTTGCCAGTGGGCGTGTCCATGATATCATTTAAGAACATTTGGGATTTAAAAAATTCTGGTTTTTTGAGGTTTCAGTTGCGAAATATTAAACTTTCCTCGCAAAGAGGTGTTTTATCTGCATTTACAGCTGAGGCTTTACTTCAATTGGAACTCGAATATATTGACAACGCTCTAAAAGCTTTTTCGAGTTTCCATTTTGATAACGAGATAGATAAACAGTTTCATGACCTTGTCAGAGAGCGTACAAGGCGTAGCAAGGAATTTGGTTCTTTTGAATCTTTTAATTTGCAATAAACGTAAAATTATTTCAATGTAACCGATTTGCGCTATTCAATTGTCCCTGAATAGGGTTTTTTTGTTTTGTGATTCTTGGGGGTTTTTAAAATATGACGAATTCCAAGTCAAAGTCTGCAACTGTAGGTGGTCAGAAACGTGCTTCTGAGCCAACCCAAAAAGAAAAATCCGCAAGCTCAAAGCCAGCTTCACAGCCATCAAAAAAAGTGGAAAAGAATCCGGTAAAGTCACAGAACTCATCTAAGCCTGTGGATTTAAAAACGGTTAAAAAAGAGAATCATCAAACGATTAAAAAACAACCTAGCTCTAAACCAGCTCAGAGCCCTGAAGCGGATGAAAATCATTCTTTAGAAAAAGATACGAAAAAATCTGTGGTTTTCCGGTCTGAAAAAGATCCTAAAAACCCACAAATAAAGTCGAATCGTGACGTTAAATTAACAGATAAAGGTACTGAAAAAGAAAAATTAGTGCCTTCTAAATTAGAAAAAAACAATAAAGATACTATGGCGAATAAAAAAGTTACAAAACCAGCTGATGAAGAGTCTATGAATATAAATCCTAATATGGTTAAAAAAGAGTCTGTTTCTGCTAAAAGTGGGAAACCTTCTCCTTTAAAATCAGATACTGTTTTAACAAAAACGTCAGATGGCAAACCCAATATCGTTATAAAAAAGAAGTCAGATAAAGAGTCCTCCTCTTTAGAACAAGACAAAAAATCTTTGTTAAACGTAGCAGAAGCTTCTAAACAAAAGACAAAATCCGCAGTAACAGGCGCTCAAGCAGACGGGACAAAATCTCTTGCGACAAAATCAAAAGATGCCACCGTTTCTTTGTCTGCAAAAGACAAAGATAAAAAAGTGGTGAAAAATGCGGTTTCCGAAAAGCCATCAGGTTCTAAAAAAGAATCCGCTAAGGCTTTAGGTGATTCCTCAGAAGAGAAAGTAATTACAAAATCAGCTGTCCCTGGTTCTAAAAAGAAAGATTCTGCAAAAGCAGATCCAACTAAAAAAACAAGTAAACAAGGGAAACAAGGCAAAGGAGCGGACTCAGATGACGACGAACCATTTGAAGAAGTTTCTTTAGATGAAGAACCTGATGACTTTGGTGCTGAAGAAGAAGAAGATCTTTTAGGTGATGTCGATCTTGAAGCTGACGAATCCGCATCTCTTCCAGAAGACGACTTCCTTGCAGCAGAAGAATTTGGTGCTGATCTTGGTGGCGAAGAAGAAGAACTCGACGCTTCTGCTAGAAGCAACGATCCCGTTCGTGTTTATTTAAGAAAAATGGGACAAGTAGCTCTTTTATCTCGCGACGGTGAAGTTGAAATTGCCAAAAAAATTGAAAATGAAGAGAATAAACTATTAGAGCACCTTGTTTCTTTACGTATTGGTATCAACCATATGTGTGATGTAGGACAAAAATTTATCGATGGCGTTATTAAAGCAAAAAACCTTGTCAAAGGTTTTGATGATGAACAAGATCAAGCAAATGATGAAGGCCAATCCCAAAGAGTTCGTGTACTTGTTGAAAGCTTTATGAAGCTTGCTAAAACAGTCATCGAAATTGAAGATAAATTTGGCTTACAAGGTCTTGATAAACTCTCTGCTCATGAAAGAGAAATTTTAAAAGAATCCCGCGAACAAATGTTTGAAATTGTAAAAGAGATCAACGTCAATCGTCGTATTATTCAACAAATTGTTGCTGAGTTAGACACCCACGCAAAAAGTGTTTCGGATTGTATGAAAGAAACAAATAAAGTGAAGGTGAGAACACGTTTAGATGAAGCTCGTTTATCTGCTTATTGCAATGCAAATGCACCAAGACCTATAGAAGTAAACTTTTTAACAGAAAAAGATTGGGAAAACTTTAAAAACACTTATATCTCTGCACGAAATGCAATTTTAATGAGTGAGCAAGCTTGTTTCCTTAGTAGAAGTGAAATTGCGATAAAGTACCAAGTTATTAGTAATGCAAATCGTTTTGCAGAAGAAGCAAAACGCGAATTAATAGAAGCGAACCTTCGTTTAGTTGTTTCCATTGCTAAAAAATACATGAACCGTGGTCTTCAATTTTTGGATCTTATCCAAGAAGGTAACATTGGTCTTATGAAAGCTGTTGAAAAATTTGAATACCGTCGTGGTTACAAATTTAGTACTTATGCTACTTGGTGGATTCGTCAGGCGATCACACGTGCGATTGCCGATCAAGCTCGTACGATTCGTATTCCTGTTCATATGATTGAAACAATCAACAAAATGGTTCGCACAAGCCGTCAATTGGTTCAAGAAATGGGTAGAGAGCCTACTCCTGAAGAAATTGCGCAGCGTATGGATATGAGTATTGAAAAAGTACGTAAGGTTATGAAAATTGCGCGTGAGCCTATTTCCTTGGAAGCTCCAATTGGAGAAGAAGAAGACAATCATTATGGAGACTTTTTAGAAGATAAAGCTCATGGCGCGCCTATAGATATTGTGGCAAACCAAAGCTTGTCTGAACAAACCAAAAAAGTTCTTGCTACTTTAACTTCTCGCGAAGAAAAAGTGTTACGTATGCGTTTTGGTATTGGTGAAAAGACAGACCATACTTTGGAAGAAGTGGGGCAAAGTTTTGATGTAACTCGTGAGCGTATTCGTCAGATTGAAGCAAAAGCGTTACGTAAACTTCGTCATCCAAGCCGTTCTAAAAAATTAAAAGCTTTCATTGAAAGTTAATTTGAAGAATTTAATCACTTAGCTAGCATTAGCCCTAATTATAGATTTTCATAATCTATAATTAGGGTTTTTTTTAAATAGGATTGAATTTTTTGTTCAACAGTGGAATGGAAAAGAGTAACACTAAAATTAAAAGAATTTAAAATTCATGTTTCAAATTTTATTGATTTAATAATAGCTAAATTTTATCAGCATTGGGTATTTAATCATATCCAGCTGAAAAGTCTAATTAAGAAAAGGTTATTATTGTTTTTCAGTAGTATCTCATAAAAATTAACCACTATTGTATGTTTAACTTTTAATTGATTTTAAATAATTAATAAAATTATTGATATCATAAGAGTTATCAGTATAGTCAATATATTCAATGTTTTTTTTCAGATTTTTCAAACAATTGCCACCTATCATATATTTTAAAGAAAAATTTATTTTAGGATTATTTTTTAAAAAGTGTACAAATTTTTCTAGTTTTGTTAAATGCTCTTCAAGCACAATAGAAATGGCAATTGCCTTAGGACGAACTTTTATTATTAAGTTAACTAATTTATCTTCAGATAATGGATAAAGTATAACATAACTCATAATTCCTGCATCTTTAAGAACAATATCAAGAAACCGAATGCCAATTGTATGAGAATTTCCTTCTATACACATAAGAATTACATCAATTTTATTTTCTATTTTTCCAAATTCATCTATACTTATTTTGCTTAAAATTAAATTTATAATACTATTACTAAAATGTGAAAATAAGTGCTCTTGCTCAATACTTAATAGTTTTTTTTCAAATAAATCACCAATTTTTCTCATAATCGGTTGAATAATTCCCATAATCACGTCAGAATATTGTAATCCTAAATTTAAACCTTTTTTCAAGACATCTTCAGGTGCTATGATAATTCCACTTTTACCTTGGTTTTCTATTTCAGAAAAAAACTCCTGAATTTCGTTCAATTTACTAATGTCAAATGAATTTTTATTTGAAAATTTTGCTTTGCAATTTATACAAAGACCGTGTGTAATTGTATAATCTTGATAAGGTTCTTTTTCACCAATAAATTTAGCACAATATGAGCACCATCTTATCATAAAATTTCCAAATAATAATTTTAAATCTTCTAGAAAAATCTTATAACTAAACTGCATCGGAATATCTTTTAATTTTTTAAGTAAAAAATTAAAAGATGGATAAAGGAGTGCCAAGAGGCTGAAACGGAAAAAAGGAGGAGTAAGTAGACCTGTGGGGATGGTAAAATTAGGGATCTGGCAAAAATTATTTTTAAATTTAGTAAAAAATAGTTAATTCAAACTATAAATTCTTTTTCAGCTTCAATTTTTACTTTTCCAGTAAAGTTTTTTAAAGGAACATAACCTTTTTCAATTGAAATTTTAGCAGCATAAATGTCTTTAAAATTTTCGCCAATAGAGATTAAAACTTGTTCTGCTAAAAATTCGAGTAACTTTACTTTTTCTAGCATTTTTATTTTATGAATGATATGTTCACAGACGGCGCCATAATCAACTGTATTGTACAGTTTATCTAGTGTGTTATTATATTTAATTTTAATAGACAAATTTATTGTGATATTTTGTCCTATTTTTTCTTCATATTCATTTGCGCCTAAATAAAGAAATGTTTTCATTTCTGAAATGTGAATCCAACAAAATTGATCATCAGTTAATAAATATGGTGTCGATGAATATTTCATTTTTTGTTTCCTAATGGTTGGCTATCCTTAAAAACAAAGTTATATGTGGAAAAGCGTATTGTTTTTTCCATTATGAAACTCATACATAGAATAAAGGTAAAAAAATGACAAACCAAAATGTTTCTGAAATTTCAAAAAAATATATTGATATGGCTGATAAGTTTGGTGCCCATAATTACCATCCCTTAAAAGTAGTTATAACAAAAGGTTCTGGCGAATGGGTTTGGGATATTGATGGTAAAAAATATCTTGATATGTTGAGTGCTTATAGTGCAGTAAGCCAAGGGCATTGTCACCCTAGAATGCAACAAACTCTTATGGAGCAAGCGCAAAAAGTAACTTTAACTTCAAGAGCTTTTCATAATGATCAAATGGGTCCTTGGTTAAAACAATTAACCCTTTTGTGTAAAAAAGACAAAGCTCTTCCTATGAATACAGGTGCAGAAGCTGTTGAGACTGCTATAAAAGTTGCACGTAAATGGGGTTATCTAGTTAAAAAAGTACCAAGACACCAGGCAGAAATTATTGTTTGTGATCATAATTTTCATGGCCGAACAACGACAATTGTAAGTTTTTCTAGTGAACCACAATACAAAGATGATTTTGGTCCTTATTGTGGTGGATTTCGTTCTGTTCCCTATGGTGACGCAGTCGCTCTTGAAAAAGCAATTACCCCAAATACGGTCGGATTTTTATTTGAACCCATTCAAGGAGAAGCGGGAATTATCATTCCTGCGCAAGGATATCTTGAAAAAGTAAGTCAAATTTGTAAAAAACATAATGTACTTTGTATCGCAGATGAAATTCAAACAGGCTTAGGTCGTACCGGTAAACTTTTTGCTCACTTATATGAAAATTGTAATCCCGATTTGATTATCCTTGGAAAAGCTTTAGGCGGTGCTTATTATCCTATTTCGGCTGTTGTTGGAAACGACGATATTTTAGGCCTTTTAAAACCAGGCGATCATGGCTCTACTTTTGGTGGAAATTCAATGGCTTGTGCTTTATCGCAAACGGCTTTGAGTATCATTGAAGACGAAAAACTTGCAGAAAGAGCGTATCAATTAGGCAACCAATTTAGAGAAGGTTTAGCTCATTTACCGAAAAAAGTAGTGAAAGAAATTCGTGGAAAAGGTCTATTAAATGGGATTGAAATTCATCCTGAAGCAGGGAAAGGCCGTTTTTATAGTGAACTTCTTCAAGAAAGAGGAATTCTTGCAAAAGAAACCCATGATTATACCATACGTTTTGCACCACCTTTAGTTATGAAAGACGAAAGTATGCGTTTTGCGATTGATACCATTTCTGAAGTTTTTGCAAAAACTCAAGCAGAATGGCTGCAAAAATCATAATCCTTATTTTTGGAAAGAGTTGACAAAGAAAAGAACACCTGTTAAAAATAAAATTGCTTTCACAAGCGTCCGTTTTTATTTATATGGCGCAACCAGCCAAAAATCCCTTCTTTTTATTTATTCCTTCAACTTTTTTTCTTTTGGAATCATTTAGCATGGTAGATGACAAAAATAATGATGACTTCGATAATGAGTCTCCGTCCCCGCGTAAACGCACAACGAATTCAACAACAAGACGTTACATTCGTAGAACCCCTGAAGAAAGTACGCTTTTTAATGAAAATGCGACCTCTTCTTCATCTCAGAATGACTCTGACAGCGAAGGTATTTCTACTTACACACCGTCTAGACGCGTTTTTACCAGGTCAAAAGACCCATCAAACATGTCTTCGTCTCCTTCATCTCAAAATAATCATTCATCTTCTTCGAATTCGACGTTTACTCCACGCCCGTCTCCATTTGGAATGAATGCTCCCCCTCCAAACAGAATGGGTTCCCCACAGGCTTCCATGAACGCAGGAGGAGGATCTACCGTGCATCCCGCATCACCAGCAATGCAACAGCAATCTCATACTACGGCGAGTTCAACAAATAATAACAATACTCCGAATCAGCCGCAGCAGTATCGTACCTCTTACCAAGGTCACAATAACCAACAACGTAACAATCACCCTTCTTCTCGAAGACCAGATCAATCTCGTCCTGTTCCAACAGGAGCTGACGAAAAAGAGCCTGAGTTTAATTCAGAAGTTCCTGTCATGAATTTAAAAGAGCTAAAAGAAAAACACATTAGCGATTTAGTTCATATGGCAAAAGATATGGGCATTGACGGTGCAGCAAACTTAAGAAAACAAGATCTCGTTTTTTCTTTGTTAGAGGCTCAAGCTGTTCGCAATGGCGTTGTTTACTCTGAAGGTGTGCTTGAAACGTTACCTGATGGTTTCGGTTTTTTAAGAGCTCCAGACTATAATTATTTGCCTGGACCAGATGACATTTATGTATCTCCATCACAAATTCGTAGATTTAATTTACGTACAGGAGACACGGTTTCTGGGCAAATTCGTCCACCAAAAGACAATGAACGTTACTTTGCTTTATTAAAAGTAGAATCCGTAAATGGCGAAACACCAGACTTTACTGGTGAGAAAATTTTGTTTGATAACTTAACAACCATTCACCCCGATTTCCGCTTTAAATTGGAAAACGATCCGCAAATTTACAGTACACGTTTAATCGATCTTTTTGCTCCTATTGGAAAAGGTCAACGTGCTCTTATTGTTGCGCCTCCAAAAACAGGTAAAACTATTTTACTTCAAAATATTGCGAACTCCATTGCAATAAACCATCCTGAAGCCGTGTTAATTGTTCTTCTTATTGACGAACGTCCGGAAGAAGTAACAGACATGGAACGTTCCGTGCGCGGTGAAGTTGTCAGCAGTACCTTTGATGAACCTGCACAACGTCACGTTCAAGTTGCCGAAATGGTAATTGAAAAAGCAAAAAGGTTGGTTGAGCATAAAAAAGATGTTGTTATCTTATTAGACTCCATCACTCGCCTTGCACGTGCATACAACAGTGTTGTGCCACCAAGTGGAAAAATATTAACGGGTGGTGTCGACGCGAACGCACTTCACAAACCAAAAAGATTTTTCGGTGCGGCACGTAACGTGGAAGAGGGCGGAAGTCTTACTATCATTGCAACAGCACTTATCGATACAGGAAGCCGTATGGACGAAGTTATCTTTGAAGAATTCAAAGGTACAGGTAACATGGAACTTGTTCTCGATCGCCGTTTAGCAGAACGTCGTGTGTTCCCAGCAATTGATATTAATAAGAGTGCGACTCGTCGTGAAGATCTCCTTCTTGCACGCGAAACTCTCAATCGTCTTTGGGTACTCCGCAAAGTATTGCATCCTATGTCCCCAATCGAGTCCATGGAATTTTTATTGCAACGTTTTGAACGCTGCGAAACCAATGATGACTTTTTAAATAGTATGAATGGTTAATTTCTAATTCATTATTTATTCTATTTCATTTAGATATTAAAAATCCCCTTACGAAAGTTTGGGGATTTTTTTTGGTTGTGATTTGAAGAAAAATTTTGAGTTGAATTTTAAATGAGATATGAATTTATTTTTAAATCATAATTAATATTATTTGGAATTTTTGCAATTATAGTGAATATACCTGTATAAGTGGCGTTCTTTTTTTAGTTGAGATAAAAATGTTTATTAAAATTTTTTTGTCATTAGCATTAAAATATATAGGATATTGTATAGAATGATTTGGTGAGAATATTTTTTTAATGCGATAAGATTTAATTTTAGTTTTTAATAAGTATTT
>NZ_JBIPMD010000005.1:0-39102 GCF_044369315.1 Silvanigrella sp. | reverse complement strand
AGGGCTTGCTTGTCCATGTTTTCGGAAGATTTTCTGCATGCCTTTTTAAGTACATATTCTTTTTCTAAAAACACATTCTCAACTCTTAACTGGCATAATATATTATTAAATTGTTTTT
Organism: Silvanigrella sp.; assembly: GCF_044369315.1. Taxonomy (NCBI): domain Bacteria; kingdom Pseudomonadati; phylum Bdellovibrionota; class Oligoflexia; order Silvanigrellales; family Silvanigrellaceae; genus Silvanigrella; species Silvanigrella sp. Next base: position 38,984 of record NZ_JBIPMD010000005.1, on the reverse strand, counting down.
AAATAAATTATGTAAAAAAAATATGAAATGCCGACACTTCAATCGCGAAACTAATATGTTAATTTAATTATGTCAATATAGTAAGTTAAAAAATATTAAGAGGATTTTGATTTAAATTTTTCATTAACAGCAATTTGCCACATTATTACATATAGTAAAGATATATATATATAAACAACAGAAGAATCGAAAAAAACATTTTGGGTTAGAGCGTGTACTAAATTTGAAAAGATCATAATAGATAAACAAAAAGGCAAAACGCTATATTCCTTTTTTTGTTCTTTTAATTTTTTTCTTAGAGTTATATAAATAATTATTAAAGATGTAAGTATCCAAAATGCAGCAAGAAGCCCACCACTTCCTAAAATTTCTAAATAATTATTATGAGCATTATATTTTTCGGGAAGATTTTCGTATCCCATTTTGTTGTAATAATTTTCACGTACTCCTGCTTTTAACCAGTAATTACCCTGACCAACTACTGGTTTATCAATAAACATTTGAGTGTAAACTTTCCAAAAATATTGGCGATAATTTCCAGTATCTAAAGAATGTGACTGTGTAATTGAATTTGTAGTAAATTCGATTCTTTCTATTAATCCGTATTTTTTACCAATAAAGAAACTAGAAATTAAGACAACAATAACTGTTAATGTGGTGATTACTGGCTTTTTTCTTATTCCTAAAATAAAGGGAACAAATGCAAGCATAAGTACACAAGCAACTCCAGCTGTTCTTCCTGAACTTAAAATTACAATAATAAAATTACAAAAAGTAATTATTGCTAATGAAATTTGAGGTAAATATTTTTTATGCTGAAAGAAAATAAAGTTGATAGAAAAAGAGCTTTTTTTTGTAATAGATTGCCATAATAAGCTCCATGCAAAAGAAGCGTAAGCTAACCCAACTCCTGCAATCGTGAGAGGATGGCCATAAAAACCATTTGTTCTATACTTTCCGTTATCTAGTAATTCAGTGTCTTCTAGAATTTTTCCTTTAAAAGAATGGTAATCAATTCCAGAGTTATATTGATATATTAATGCCAAACAAATAAAAATGGATGCTGGAAATAAACCAGAAAGAAAATATTTTAAAGGCATGATTTCAATATCTTTTGCTTTTAATTTTGCATTCACATTTTTTTTACTAAAGTGGGTTAGAATTAAAATAAGAATACTACCAATAAAAAGGGAGGATGGAAAATTACTTTGCAAAATACTAGGCCATTTTAATTCAATTGTGTATTCGAAATTTGGAAAAAGATTGTCGTGGAAAAAATAGTTAATTATATTTGTAATTGGAAAAATAATATGGAGAGCAATTAAACATATTGATATTTTTGAAATAAAATTTGGTATCTCTTTTTTGTTTAAAATAAAAAATAGAGATGGTAAAACAATACAAATTAAATAAAAGGATGCTCCTTGTAAAGCAATCCCTAAATAAAGTAAAAAAGGCAAAAGAAAAAATATAGTATTTATTAGCATGCATATTTCCTATGAAAGGGTTGTGAAGAGTATAATAAATTAAATAACATATTAAGATTCACTTCGTTTCATTACTAGGTCAAAGGGTTTATCTCAGTATAGCTGAAAATAATTTTTAAAAAGGGTATCCTCTACTCAAAATTATTGTTTATTTTATGACCTACTTTGAAAAAAAAGGGAAGAAGAGCCCGAATGGAGAAATTTGTAAGGAAGGATTTTAAAAAAATGCTCTTTATTTAAGATTTCTTAAAAGTAAAATTAAGGAACAACCGTCTGCTCATTTGCCATTGCATTAAAGAAATTATAAGTCATATAATAGTCCCCATTGTCACCCATGTTTGCACTCCATGAGTTTCTAATTTTAAGTAGTTTTTGATTGTTATCGTATCCAATCACGATAACCTCATGTCCTGCATTTGTTCTTACACAACGATTAGAAGAGGAGCTCGGTTGGGTGCATGCCCAAAGGCCGCCACGATTTTTAGAAAGAACAGTTCCCTCTTTTTTTATCATTGTGGATGGAAAATCTCCATTGTAAATAAATCCAATTGCAACCCTATAACCTGAATTTAAAGCCTTGATAATTTCATTTAGGTCAGCTCTCATATTATATGTTATTATAGAATCGGAATAACCTTTAAAACTAGTATTATAATATTGATTTAAGTTAACAGTTTGATTTGGAGAAGGATAACGATATCCAAAACAATAATTTTTAGCAATGAATCCATATTTTTTTAAGGGAAGAATAATATTATTTGCAGTATAGGCTCCATTCCAATAATTATTTCCTAATGTGTAGTCTAGTGCAAGGGAACATTGTTGATCAAGATAATCTCCCATTTTAAAACGGGCATCAAGTATAGCTGTTGAAGCAAAAGTAACACATGTTCCATATTGTCCTTGATCAAGTACAGGAACATTCGCCATTCCAAGGTCAACGGCACCTTGGGAATCACTGAAGCGTATTATTCCTTTGCTATAATCATATTCTCCACCTGTTAAATTCATTTCCTTGTTTGCATTGTCAATTTTATCAATCATTTTTTGAGTAAGATCTATTTTCATAAAATTTATTTTTTTATATATAGTATCAGAGTTTGTTAGTAAATTATTTTCTGTGTTTTGTTCTAAATTCATTTCGATGGATCCATTTAAATTAAAATAATCCAAAGCTGAATTTTTTTCTTGAGAATAAGAAGAAAATGAAATTAATGAAAAACCACAAACTAGTAAATTAAAATTAATTTTCGATCGCATAAAAATCTCCTTTAAATAAATAAGTTAACGGAACAAAAAGAAAAAATTCGTGTTTGTATTCGTCAGTTATTTTCAAATTTAAAGAAAAATTTCGTCAATATTATTTATGATGAATGGTGAATTAATTCTTTAGGAATTTTTTTTCTATTCTCATTTATATAATAAAAAAAGGTTTTAGTAAAAACTAAAACCTTTCAAAATTCGAAAAAATTAATTTATATTAAAATTAAAATTCAAAATCTAAACAAGATATATCTGGAGATAAAACGCTTGCTAAAAATGATTTTGCTTCTGGTAAAACATGATGAGTAAAGAACTTAGCTGTTTTAATTTTGTTATTATAAAACTTTTTATCATTCACAGAAAGATTAGAATTCGATAATTTTTCACATGCTAAAACAGCTTGTTCTAATAAAAGCCCGCAAATTATAGTATGTCCAAAAGCCATCATAAATGGATATGCATTTAAAATTGCGGCATGTTTATTGCCTTTTTTTGCAATTTCACTCATGTGCATTGCGCCTCTTCCAATTTTAGAGACATAATCTCCGAGCATGAGCATTTCTTGGGAAAGATCTTTGTGTTCTTTATTTTTTTCTACAAAGGAGCCATGACGACCAAGCCAACTCATAAAAATTTGGCCGTCTTCCATTCTCATTTTACGACCAACGAGATCGAGAGCTTGAATTCCATTTGTTCCTTCATAAATTGAGGTGATTTTGGAATCTCTTAAAAGCTGTTCCACGGGATAATCTTTCGTAAAACCATAGCCACCATAAGTTTGAATGGATTGAGTTATGGAATAAAATCCCATGTCGGTACACCAAGATTTCATAATTGGAGTTAATAATTCAAGAAATCCATGGGCTCTTTTTTTGTCTTTTTCATTTGTTGAATGTTCTGATTCATCATGCATAAGTGCTGTAGTATAACATAAAGCTCGCATGCCTTCGACAATACTTCTTTGTCTAAGTAACATACGTTTTACATCTGGATGATTTACAATAGCAATTCTTGGAGGATTTGAAGCGTCTTTTTTTGCTGAAATATCAACGCCTTGAATGCGTTCTTTAGCATAGCCTTCTGCATTTAAAAAGGCAACAGAAGCTTGGCCTAAACCTTGTAAGCCAACCCCGATTCTTGCTTCATTCATCATAAGAAACATATAGTTAATGCCTTGATTTTCTTTTCCAATTAAAAATCCTTGGCAATCGTCATTATCTCCAAAACTCATGAGACAGGTAGAGTTTCCATGAATTCCCATTTTTTCTTCGAGAGAAATACAATAAAGATCGTTCTTTCCTGTAATTTTTCCTGAATTTTTATCAATACGAAATTTTGGAACTAAAAATAAACTAACTCCTTCAATTCCTGCTGGCGCCCCTTCAATACGTGCTAAAACAAGATGAAGAATGTTTTCCGTAAAATCATTTTCTCCACCAGAAATCCATTGTTTTACACCTTTAATTAAAAAGGAGCCGTCTTTTCCGCGTTTCGCAGTGGAACGTAAATCACCTACAGCACTTCCGGCAGAAGGTTCTGTTAAGCACATGGTTCCTGTCCATGCCCCAGAAGCAATTTTAGGAATACAGAATTTTTGCATCCATTCTTCCCCAAAGTGATTTATCACATGAGAAGCCGATTTTGTGAGTCCTGGATACATTGTAAAAGCTTGGTTTGCGCTTGAAAATATTTCCATAAAAACAGACGCAATAATGCCTGGAGCTTGAATTCCTCCGGCTTGTTCGGAGTCGGAAAGGGTAAGAAATCCATTATCTACAAATTGTTTATAAGCTTCTTTTGTTCCAGGAGGAGTTGTTACTTCCTTAGTTTCTTTATTATGAGTGCATCCGATACGATCGCCGACTTTATTTAGAGGCCCTAAATATTGATTACATAAAGTAATAGCTGATGTTAGCATTTCACCAACAGATTCGATGGAATGATCGGAATAATAGGGTATATCAAAAAGTTTTTGAATTTTTAGATATTCAAAAAGCACAAATTCAATTTCTCTTCTATCTACCATAAAGGAACTATTCGCAGCCATGCTTTATTCTCCTGAGAAATATATTTAGTCATAAGATGTTAACTCTTAAAAACCTCTATTTAGAGCCAGAATCTGTTGCAACTAATTTATCATCTGCATCGTCAAGAATAAGGGATGCAAATTGAGATGAATATTCCGAGTCTGATTTTATGGAAGCAAAGTCGGAATCAAAACGTGCAAGTTCAATTAGTTTTTTATCTTCAATAAGTGCAAGTTTCAAGTTTTGTAGTGCTTCACTTTTTTTTCCAAGAAGAGCAAGCATACATGCTTTGTTATAAATATAAATAGCAGTGTGTGGGCGTAACTTTAAGGCAGAGTTAAAATCATTTAAAGCATTTGAGTAATCTAAATTTTTATAAAATGAGATTGCTCTATCTGCAAAAAGATCATCTTTTGTATTATCTAAAGCTAATGCTTTATTGTACATTTCAATGGAATCTTCATATTTTTTGAGATTTCTAAATATTTCTCCATAAACGCTATAGGGTAACATATAATCAGGTTCTTCTTTTATCAAATATTTTAAAGAACCCTCTAAAATATATAAAGCGTTTAATTTTTTATACTCTGATACTAAAGAAGCATAAAATTGTTTATTATCATTTCCTGTTTCTGCAGAATATCGAGCTGCTACAGATGCGTCTTCCCAATTTTTATCTTTAAAATTTGCCATTGATAAATGAGCATAGACAAGTGATAAGGCGGATGGGGATATGTATTTTCTTTTAGATATAGTAGTAATTAATTTATTAAGATTACTGATAGCTAACTTATTTTTATTTTGGAGGCTGTATTGCATAACGGAAAGCTGTAAACGAGATTCAACATCGTTACCTAATAAAATCGCTTTTTCAAAACAAATCGTCGCTTCATTATAATTTTTGATATTTATAAATGCCAATGCTGCTTTGTGCCAAATCCAACGGTCAGGATATTTTTGTGCAAACTCTTTTAAAGAAAATCCTAATTCACTTGGTTTTGTTAATCTTGAAATTGCTGTAGCTGCAGATTGAGAGATGTCGTCTGTGTTTGCTCCTTTTTTAAGAGCTAGCTCAATATTTAATAAAGATTCATTTGGATTTCTTTCAGAAAAAATGCGACCTTTTTCAATGTAAGAATCGAGATGATCGGGGAGTTTTGTAAGGGTTTCCACATAAAGATCTTCTGCGGCTTTTGGTTGTCCTGAATAATAAAGAATATCTGCTTTTGCAAATAAGGCTTTAGGTCTATTTGGCTCTAATTCATTCGCTTCTGTTATAAGCTCGATACTTTTTTGTAATTCATAAGGATGTCTGTAACCTTGGGAAACTTGTTGTTGAATTAATCTTGAAAGTTCAATATAAGCATCAATGTTTTTGGGATTTAATCTGATACTTTCTACCAAAAGCTTTTCTGCTTTTAACTGTTCTCCTGGTAATGCATTTATTAGTATTGATTTTGCTTCACGATAAATTTTTGAAGAATTTTCGTTATTGGAATTAGTTACTTTTTTATTATTAGATACTGGATATGGATTCACACTGCTAAGAGTCTCGAAGTGAGAAAGTAACAATATATTTAAAATAGAAAAATATAATATTTTATTTTTCAATCCAATTCCTTCCTCAGCATTTTTAAAATGCTGTGAAGCAAGTTATGCCTATATTGCATATCGACTTATTTATAAATTTATTAAGCTTGACACTTATTATTGGTTAAGTATTTGATATTATTAATTTATATAATTTATTTAAGAATCTTGAGTGGATCAGGTAAAAGCATTATATGTTAATGCCTTGTAAACTGCTTTTTCCCATTTTGAAAAAGCAAGAAAGCGATTAAAATGAGAAGGATTTTATTTTATTTAGGTTATTTTTATTATTTGTTATTAGTAAAAACTGCGAAAATTAAGTTAACAGGATTTGAGCAAGTTCAAGAACTCTGGAAAATTGGTAAAAATGTAGTTTTCTGTTGTCCGCATAATGCTATTTTAGCATGTTTTGTAGGAGTGGATAGCCTTGTTCGCCCGAACGTGGTTTTAATATCCAGTTTAAGCGGTGATGGTGAACTTATTGCAAAATTGCTGATTAAAAGAAGATTTGAAATGATTCGAGGTTCCTCAAGTAGAGGGGGGAAAAAAGCACTTTTAGAACTTCAAAAAGCAGGAAAACTTGGTAAAAGTTTAGGCATTGCTTTTGATGGACCGAAAGGCCCTCCTTTTGTACCTAAAAGAGGTATTATAGGTTGCGCTCGTGCTGTTGAAGGCCCTTTGTTTTTTATTCATGCGCATGCTTTAAAAGGGAGATTTTTTGGATTTCCAAAGGGAATTCGTGTAAACTCTTGGGATCGATTTTTAGTGCCACTTCCATTTTGTGAGATTTCTGTTCATTTTGAAAAAATACCTGAAAAACAAGATTTAAATATTCAAGATGATCTGAAATATGAAGATTATGTATTAGAAAATGTCCAAAAAAGGGCAACGGATTTATATTCCCACATCTATAAAAAATAAAAAGATCCGAGAGTTGTTAATTTAATAAACACAAGGATCTTTTTAATCAATCTGCTAATTGCACATAAGTAACTTTACCTTTTGAGTTGTTTTGAATAATGTCATTGATAGATATGAGATAATATCCTTGAAATTGATTATTTATTTTTCTATATAAAGCAATTTTATCATTTAATTTAATAATAAACTTAATTGAATTTACTTCATTTGGAGGAAGCATATTAAAAAGATCATTTAATTTACCATTCCCTATTATGCTATATTTTTCAGTATCTAATATATCATAATTCCCATCATTTTTTAAGAAATAGAGATTTTCTTTTTCATTTGTGTTAATAACAAAAGCAGCGTATACATTTGCCACATAAATGGGTTCTAATGTTTTTTCTATACTATAGTTTGCATTATGGCCACTATAAGCTCCCAACGTTAATGATTTTGCTTTTAATATATTACCTTTATCATCAACAAAGCGAATATCCCAAATTCCTTTCCAAATATTTCCTACTTGTGGAATGCTATTGGCAATCTCACCAAAAGCAATTATTTTTTTATTCGCATTATAAGCATCATTAGGATTGCTACTGATCCAATCACGGACACCCCAATATTCATAAACGGATCCAGCTCCAATATAGTTACCTGTTTTGGAGTCGATTTGACGGAGACTGCCTTGAGAGTCGTTTAAAATTACTGTGGAAGCATTCATTTTGCTATAAGCATTCACAAAGCTTGTATTTGATTTATTTGCGTCAACTAATAAATTGCATAACGTAACTTTTGTATTATTGATGACATCATTTGGAATTATTTTGAAATCAGAACAATTTTCGTTTAATACATGTGAAGCTTCTGAGATTGGTAAATTAACAATAGTTATACTCGAACCAAATAAATCCCCATCTTTTAATCCTAAGCTATCACTTGTAATTGTTTTTGATTTTCCTGCAATGAGTTCAATACATCCTGTTCCATCAATATTGCATTTAAAAACAGATCCTGTTCTCTTGTTTGAATCTGTTTTTCTACCCATTGAACCAATATAAATAGAATCACTTGTTGCAATAATACTAGATCCAAAATTGTCATTTACAGAAAGATCTAATTGTTTTCTACTCTCTTGATTTTGTCCACCTAAAAAAGCGGTACAATTACCAACATTAAAATCACATTTAAAAATACTTCCTGTGTCATATAAGTTTGATTGGCTAGTTAATCCGCTATCTCTCCCTATGGCTCCTATAAAAAGATTTACACCATTCCCAGTTAAGCTTATTCCAAAATTATCATTTGTGATTAAATTTAAATTTTCTGTTTTAAAAGAAACACAATTATCTCCAGATAAATTACATTTAAAAACAGCACCATTTCCACCATTTTTATCTTTAGCACCAATATAAATATAAGAATTTGTAACAAATATACTTGTTCCTAGGTGATCCAATCTATTTAGTTGTGATTTTATTTTGCTACTTTGATTTTTGCCAGCAATGAGCTCTGAGGCATTAATACCATTTATATCATATTGAAATACAGCGCCAATGTCATCTTTATAATTTGGAGACAAAGAGGGAACAGTATCGCCACTATCTCTTCCTGGAGCGCCAATATAAATTTTATCTTTTGTCGCGAATAGGCTGCTTCCAAAATTATCATTTGTAATTAAATTTATAGTTTCTGAATCAAATTGAGCACAATTTTTTCCTGTTAAGTCACATTTATATACGGTTCCATTATGAGATGTTGGATCCGCTTTCTTATATTGATCTTTTCCTCTTTTTCCTTCTGAGCCAATATAAATAAAATTTTGGTTTCCTGAAATACTGGATCCAAAATTATCACCTTTAGCTAACTTAATACTTTTTTCTGTTGGTTCAGATGAAATAAATGGGATGTTACCTCCAATAAATTCGGCGCATTGAGTTCCATCTAAATTACATTTAAACACAACACCTTTGCCGCTTCTTCCTTTAGCACCTATTAATAAATAATTTTGTGTATTAGGAGGTGGATTTTCATTTATTACATTAGCAGTAACATTTTGTGAGTTTCCACCACTTCCACTACTGCCTCCACCTTGTGAGCATGAGGTAATCGTAAAAAGAGTTGTTAAAAAAACAACACTCATAAATAATTTATATTTTATGGTTTGTTGAATTTTGTTTGGATAATGCATGTTACCTCCAGAAAATCTAATAAATCGAACTACTTTAGAAATATCGGAATTAAATTTACTTTATTAAGCGCTTAGTATTGTTTTAAAAAGATATAAAAATTGTTTTAATATAAATTGAATAATTACATTAAATTAATCAAAATGTGCTGCTCTAAATGATTTGATTAAATTTATTATTTTAATATTATAATGATTAACGGAATAGTATATTAGTACGTATTTGTTTTTTATATGGTAATCTATTTTCTTAATTTATAAATATTAATTATTCTTTATAAATAATGATAATTAATATTTATAATTTTATTATTAATGTATTGAATTTTATTTTTTCTGTATTAATTAAAATAAATAATTGTATTCCATGAATATATTGTTTTAAAATTTAAATTAACAGACTTGTATAATAATTTATATTATGTTATCAGATGGATGGATTTTTGGTGAGTTAGTAATTATTTTATTTTATATGAGGTTTCTTATGATAAATAATTTGAATAAATCGCAAAAAGACGCTACTAAGTTTACTATTGAAACGAATAAAAAAATATTAGATTATTTACCTTTTGAAAATAAAAATGATATTGAAGATGCAAATGCAAATAAAGAAAAAGATTTCCCTGCAGATATAATCTATGGTAAAGAAAATAATATAGTCATGAATTTTAAACAGTTTAACTTTTTAAATACCGAAAAAGTTCCTGAAACTGTGAATCCAAGTTTATGGCGTCAATCACAATTGGTTAATAAACAGGCTTTATTTAAAGTTACAGATGATATTTACCAAGTTAGAAACATAGATTTATCTAATATAACTTTTATCCGTGGTAAAACAGGATGGGTTGTTATAGATACAATGACATCAACAGAAACAGCGGATGCTGCATTAAAATTAATAAATGAAACATTAAGTGAAAAATTACAATTAAAAGATAAAACAAGAGTTTCAACTGTTATTATTACTCATAGTCACGTTGATCATTTTGGGGGAATTAAAGCTTTATTAAATGAAAAAGATGTTATTGAAAATAAAGTTGAATATATTGCACCTGCTGGGTTTAGCGAAGAAGCTTTAAGTGAAAATATTCTTGCCGGAAATGTAATGAGCCGTAGAGCATCTTATATGTATGGAAATTTAATTGATATCAATGCAAAAGGTGGTGTTGGTTGTGGACTTGGTTTAGCCACTTCTCAAGGTACCATAACTTTTATGGAACCGAATAAACTTATAGATGAAAAATCCGCTAAGGTAACACATACTGTAGACGGAGTAAAAGTTGTTTATTTAATGGCTGAAGAAACAGAAGCTCCTGCTGAAATGTTATTTTATTTTCCAGATCATAAAGCAATTTGTCTGTCTGAAGATATAAACCATACTTTGCATAATACCTTAACAATGAGGGGTGCAAAAGTAAGAAATCCTGCAAAATGGTCTCGGGTGATCGATGAAGTGATTCAGCTATGGGGTAATGAAGCTCAATATTCTTTTGGTAGCCATCATTGGCCTCAGTTCGGGAATGCCAGTGTTGTAAAACAACTAAACACACAAAGAAATTTATATAAATATATAAATGATCAAACTTTGCGATTGGCAAATCAAGGTTTGACAATGCATGAAATTGCAGAAAAATTTGTTTTACCAGACAGCCTTGCGAAGGAATTTACGAATCGTGGATATTACGGTAATTTAAAACACAATGTCCGCGCTACTTACCAATTGTATCAAGGTTGGTGGGATGGAAACCCTTCCAATTATGATCCTCATACACCAACTGAAGAAGCAAAAAAATATGTAGAAATGATCGGTGAAGAAAAAATATTAGAAAGCGCACATAAGGCTTTTGAAAATGGAGATTATCGTTGGGCTGCTACTTTAACGAATAAGCTTGTTTTTGCGAATCCTAAAAATCAAAACGCCCGCTATTTAGGAGCAGATGCTCTTGAACAACTTGGTTATCAAGCGGAGTCTGGTGCCGTGCGGAATTATTATTTAACAGGTGCAAAAGAACTCAGAGATGGAACTCCAAATAATGCAAATTCTCCAACTACGATCTCATCCGATATCATAAATGGCATGAGTACAGAAATGTTTTTAGATTATATGGCGGTTCATTTAAATCCTGCAAAAATTGGTGAAGAAGAGTTTACATTTAATTTAAATATTTCAGATAATGCTCAAATAAAAACAGAAAACAGCAATTTTTTAATTGCTGTGCAAAGTGGAGTTTTACTATACTGGAAAGATAAAAAAGATCCAAATGCAAATGGAAATATCAATATTTCAAAATCACAGTTCAAAGAATTATTTATAAATAAAGATTCTGTGAAAAAAATTCAAAAAAATATGGATATTAATTATGTTGGTGATAAACAAAAACTAATTACCTTTTTAGGTGCTTTTGAAAAGTCGGAATTTTGGTTTCCTATTGTGGAACCAAAAATAGAAAAAAAGACGAAAGGTTATTAAAGATAAGTAAGTAAATAAAAACAAATGAAAAGTTACAATATATTTATATTGTAACTTTTTTTAATATATAATGCTATATAATATTATTAAGATAATAAATGAAAAAATTAGTTTTGATTTAGCTAAATGGTTCATATAAATCCTTTCATAATAAATAAAAACAAATTCTAAAAAGTTGCAAAAATTTTTTTTTATAACTTAAAATCATATTTATGTGGAATGATAAAAGATTCATTATTTTTAATTTTTGGAAAATCATAAAACCCTTTAATTACGTAAAGTTAGACTTTATCTTAATTATCGGATTTAAAATAGGATTATAAAGGATATTTTTTAACTTTTTTTGTATTTTGCTAAATCAGCAAGCATATGAATTTGTCCTAATATTGATTTTTTAAAATCGCTTAATAAAAGACTTTCATTTTCGGAATGGGCATTTGTATAGGGGTCTTCCACTCCGACTAAAATCGCAGGAATGCCTCCAAACTCGTCAGACAGTGGTTGAACAAAAGGAATACTAGCGCCGCAGCCAATAAATTGGGTGGTATGTGCATATCCTTTTTCAAGAGAACGTGCCGCAATTTGATAAACATCCGCTTTGGGATCTGCTATGGACCACCAATTGCTTGCAGATTCTGATGTTACTTTAAGTCGGAAACCAGGAGGGCATATCATTTCAATATGTTTTGTTAACTTATTTAGAATATCTTGCGGTTTCATATCTGGCACTATTCTAATAGAGACACGCGCCCATGCGGCATCTTGAATAATGTTACTTACAAGTTTTTTTGAACCACTTTGAATTGCATTTATACTTAGAGAAGGATAACGCCATAAACGTTCTGCAAATTCCGATTCAGGAGCAATAAATGGCAAACCATTTAATAATCCCGTAGCTCCTCTGGCAATATTTTCCATTTTAAGTTTAGAAAAATGAGTTCTTTCTTCATTTGTTAAGGGTCTAATATCATCTAAAATTCCTTTTACTTTTATATTTCCTTTTTCATCACTTAAAGATGCTAAAATATGAGATAATGCTATTACAGGATCAGGTAAAATTCCTCCCCACAAACCAGAATGCACGGGGTGATCTAATGCTTCTACTTCAATATCAACAGCAACAAGTCCTCTTAATGCTGTTGTAATACTTGGAATACCAGAATCGACATTGGCACAGTCTGTTACGATAATTCCGTCTGCTTTTAATTTATTTTTATGAGAACGAACAAATTGAGCTAAATTATTGCTTCCAATTTCTTCTTCGCCTTCAATAATAACTTTTACATTAACGGGAAGTTCTCCCATCGTTTTTAAGTATGCTGAAATAGCAGCGGTATGGGCAATAATTCCTGCTTTGTCATCTGCAGTGCCTCTGCCGTAAAGTCTTCCGTCTTTTTCTGTGGGAATAAACGGATTTGAATTCCATTTATCTTCACGTCCTGGAGGTTGAACATCATGGTGCGCATAAAGTAACAATGTGGGAGCATCGGGTTTATGGAGCCATTCCGCATAAACATAATGATGAACTCCTTTAGCAAGTTCTAAAACTTCGACATTTTCCAATCCCGCATTTCGCAATGTTTCTGCGGTTGCTTCTGCGCTTAATTTGACTTCATTTTCATCGAATCCGTTTAAACTGACACTTGGAATTTTAACGAGTTTTTTTAAATTTTCGTATTCATTCTTTAAATTACTTTCACAATAATTTAATGCTTTTTGAGTTGCAGCCGAAGGGGCTGTTGTAAAAAGAGGATCCCCTTTTTCATTTTTGCAGCCACAAGTGGAAGAGTGAGTATGATTTATATTGTTCATAATTTCTCGCAATTATTGATTGATTAAATTTGTAATAGGTATACTTATTAAAACACATTTTTCATGGGGTTGAATATTATGAAAGGGTTTAGTTTCATTTACTTCATAATCTTTATAGCGGATAGAATTTAATTCTTTATATTGAGTGCTGTTTTGAATAAAGTTTAAACTAAATTTACTGGTTGCTTCCGCGATTATGTTTTTAAAACCTTTTTCAAAGCCAAGATTATTTGTAAGCTGAAATAGTTTTTTTAAAATTCCTTTTCTTTGATGGCTTGGTAAAGTAGCAGCCAAAAGGCAATGGAGATTTTGATTTTTTAGAAACATTTCTTCGTGATTTTGATATGGTTCCCATAATTTTTTAATTAAACTAAAAATAATAAGAAGTTTATTTTCTGCTGATGTGATATTTGGGGAAATTTCATCGGTAAGATCTTTTGAAATGATTATGGCAACCACTTCTTTTGTGGTCACATCAATCGCAACATAACTTAAACCCAGTTGAATTGCTTTATTTAAGGAAATTTCAATAAAGGAATGATAATCTTCTTTTGGAACTTTAATATATGAAAATAATGTAATACTTTCATTCAACGTTTTTTCAATGCAATGATATGCAGAATGATAATGACTTTTATTTAAAATTTCAAAATTAATTTTGTTTGAGTCTGTATTTGAAATATTAGTTAATTTATTTTGAGACATTTTTTCTCCTAACTATTATCATAATATTTAAAATAAAAAACTATATATTTTTTTTCAATATTTGCCAAGCTTCATTCAGGCATTTCATAGCTTCATTCGAGTTTTTAGAGTTTTTGTCTGGATGCCAATTTTGGGCAAGTTTTATGTATTTATCTCTAATTTCTTTTGGGTTATTATTTTCGGATAAATTTAAAAAAGCAAAAGCCCAATCTTTTGTTCCTGTTTTATATTTATTTGCAGCAAGTAAACAAGAATCAAAATCATTTTCTGTATCAAGGTTTTTGTTTTCTAAAATATTTTGAAGTTCTTGAAGGGCTATTTTTCTTTTTTCAAGACGCTCTTGTTTTTCTAATTTTTTTAACCTCTTTTTTTCAGCATCTCTTCGTATAGCTTCAAATAGGTCTTCATCAATAAAATCGTTATCCATGTTGGAATCGTCCACCTGCTGTTATATGTCTATTGGATCGAAGCGCTTTTTAGCTGTTTGAATGCATTTTATGGAACTCCATTTTGCATTCAAGCTCAATTAAAAGGAATTAAATACTGACATGCCAAATCTTTCTTTTCAAGAGAACTTAATTCGCAATATTTTTATGCTTGAAGCCGTCTCTCGTATTGCTATGAGTGCCTTATTTGGTTTTGCTGTTTTGTGTTTTGGTTATACGTTAAGTTTAAAAGCGAGAGATAAAAAGCATTCCGATAAATTTCATTTTATCGCTCGGGTCTTTTTTATATTAGCTTCTGTATTTACGGTTATTTATGCGACTCTTGAATTTATTTTACCAATTAATACTTTCACAACTCAAGTTTATACGGCCATCTGTTTGGTACTCGCAATTGCAGTTATCATTATTGATCGCGGTAAAGAAGGACTTCCCTCCTTCTCTTTTTTAGTTGGTGCGCTTATTTTTTTAATGGTAACAATTACACCTTTTCTCGATCCAAAACCTTTATATCGAGCGACTTCTGTTGATTGGCTGGTTTATTTTCATGTTGGTACAGCCGCTTTAGGGGAAGCTATTTTTGTTGCCGCTTTTTGTGCATCACTTTTATATTTAAGAGAATATCGAAAATTAAAACAAAGAAAGTTAGTGAAAAATCCTTCTCCAACAAGCCTTTCTGGTTTGGAGAAATTAGTAGAACGCTCTTCGCTAATTGGTCTTTCCTTTATCACTTTTAGTCTTTTCTCAGGACTTGCCTTGATTTTTGTCGGTAAAATAGCTGTCCAAGTTGGATTTGTTAAAATTTTATGGGCATTTTTAGTTTGGGGGTGGTATGTGATGACGATCTTTGGCAGAAGCCTTTGGGGCTGGCGTGGGAGAAAAGGTGCTAAGTTGGCAATTTTTGGCATGATCCTCCTGCTTTTGGGATTATTTGGTACAATTTGGCAGTACTTTTAAAATTCGGGAAGAGTTACTTAAATTATGAAAAAAAGAGTTCTCATACTCCATACGGGTGGTACATTTGCAATGGTTTTAGGAGGCAATAATCATACGGCCTCTAAGCAACAATCTCCTCATTTATTAGAAAATTTATTACAACGTGTTCCTGAAATCGCATCTCTTGCAGATATCGATCTCAATGTTGTTTGTAATATCGATTCCTCCGATGCAAATATTGATTTGTGGATCCAGCTTTCCAATGCAATTTTAGAAAACTGGTCTCAATTTGACGGATTTGTCATTATCCATGGAACCGACACCATGGCCTGGACGGCAACCGCTCTTTCCTTCTTTTTAGAAGGTTTGACAAAGCCTGTTGTTTTTACAGGATCTCAAAGACCCTTAACTGCTCTAAGAAGTGATGCACGCGTAAATATGATCGATGCAGTAGAGCTTGCTGCTTATGGAATACCTGAGGTTTTAATTTGTTTTGACAGTAAAGTTCACAGAGCGACCCGGGCAACAAAGTATTCTAATGAGCATTTATATGCTTATAAGAGTTATAATTCTCCGACAATTGGAAGCTTTGGCGTAAATATTAAATTAAATCATAAAGTACTAAAATCTATTTTACCCGAAGCCAAAAGGCATCCTCCTATTATTAATTCTTTGGCAAATGGAAATATCACATCATTATTGTGTGTCCCTGGCGCTCTTCCTTCACAAAGCTTTATTGATGCCTTATTAGCTTCTACCAGTGGTATTATTGTTCAAGGATTCGGTGCAGGTAATTTACCTATTGGCAATAAAAATTGGTTAGAATTATTTGAAAAAGCGTTAGATCGAGAAATTCCTATTGTGATTGCCTCTCAATGTGAATCTGGGGCAGTTGCTTTAGATTTATATGAGAATGGAAGAGTGTTTTCTGGTTTAGGCGCCATTTCAGCGTTAGACATGACGTTTGAAGCGACTAGCGTAAAACTGATGGTTATGTTAGGTAGGAAAATTCCATTTCAAAAAAGACATGAGTTTTTTGCAACACCTTTGGCATTTGAATGTACTCCTGTTTTAATAAATGAAAAAAAAGATTAGGTGCTAAATTATGACAACAGCAAACCATTTCTTTACATACTGCGGAGTGCATTATAAAACATGTCCTGTAGAGTTGCGTGAAGAATGGGCTTCAATAGGAACTCCAGAAAAAATAAATGAAATTTTAAAAAATTTATTTCCTAGTTTCTTTATTGAATTTGTTGTTATTAGCACTTGCAATCGTTTTGATATTTGTTTTTTTGGAAATGTAAATGAAAAACATGTAATACAGGTATTTTCTGAATTAAATAAAGAAATTAAATTAAATAAAAATAAGTCTGTAACAAATCATATTCATAATTATTTAAATATTTTTTATGATGCGAATGCAATTAGGCATTTATTTAAAGTAACAGCAAGTTTAGATTCTTTGGTATTAGGGGAACCCCAAATATTAGGGCAAGTTAAAAATGCCTATCTTAAATCAACTGAATTTGGTTATGTTCAAAGTTTAGCTGGACCTATCTTTAACCGCTGTTTTCGAGCTGTTAAAAAAATTAGAACAGAAACGGATATTGGAAAAAACGGAATATCTATTGGCCATGCTTCAATTGATATCATTTCACGGGTCTTCGATAATATTGAGGATAAAAAAATTGTGCTCTTTGGGGCAGGAGAAATGTCCAGAATCACAGCACAACATTTGTTATTTTCAAAAGCAAAAAGTTTATTTATTGCTAATAGAACGTTTGCTAAAGCTGAAAAATTAGCTCTAGAGCTTGGACAAGCGTGGCCACTAGAATTAGAAGATGCTGTACATCGTATTCATGAATTTGATATTTGTATTGCTGCCGCATCGGGAAATCAATATTTAATTCAAAAAAATCATATGAAAGAATATTCAAAAAAACGTTATGGAAAACTTTCTGTAATGGTTGATATCAGTGTGCCAAGAAAAATTGACCCTGACATTTCTTCTTTGGACAATTTATTTTTATTTAATGTTGACGATCTCGATTTAGTAATGGAAAAAAACAGAGAAAGTAGAAAGAGCGCTGCTTTATTAGCAGAAAAAATAATTGAGTCTGAAGTTCAAGATTATCTTATAACAACAAAACAAAAAGAAAATCTTGCTAACGTAGGGCGGCTTCATAGTTGGGTAAAAAATGTAGTAGACTATGAAGTAACAAGATATATTCGTGATATTAATAATGGAAAAAAAATAGATTCTAATGTAATATCCGATGCTGTTGCTAAAAAACTAGTTTCTTATGCTGCTTATTTAGCAAAAAATAATATTAAAATTGAGACTGAAGAAAGTACGGTTGGGGATCTCCTTGAGTTTTTATTTCATCTTTCAGAACAGCCATTATTACCTGAAAATATTCAAAAAGAAGATAATGTCTTTAAATTCCCCATTAAAAATAAAATGAACACAAGGAATAATTAAGTTTATTCTTTTTTAGAAAGTTTTTTTAATGTCTCAAATTATTCATATTGCAACAAGAAAAAGTATGCTCGCTTTATGGCAAGCAGAAACAATTCAAAAATTACTAATAGCTCAGGGTGTTCAAACAAAATTATTACCTATCGTAACAACTGGCGATAAAATGCAAAAGTCACAGTTAGCAGAAGTTAAATTGCAAGATGAGAATCAAGATTCTCATCATTTAACGACAGGAAAAGGGTTATTTATAAAAGAGATTCAAGAAGCTCTTTTATCTAAAAAAGCACACGTTGCTGTTCATAGCATGAAAGATTTACCCGTCACTCAAACAAAAGGTTTAAATGTTGTTTCTTTATTGCCTAGAGCTGGAGCAAGAGATGTTCTTATTCTTTCTCCTGAAGTTTTAGAAGAAACAAAATTAAATTTATTGACAGATAGTGAGAGACAAAATATTGATTTTGAAAAATTAAAATCTATTCTTTTGTCCAGTAAATTGTTTATGGAAAAACAAATTGGGACAACAAGTACACGAAGACAAATGTTATTAAAAAAAATATTTTCGACTCATTTAAATTTGCAAATTTTACGTGGCAATGTAGATTCGCGATTAAAAAGAGTAAAAAATAATGAATTTTCTGCTATCATTTTAGCAGAAGCAGGACTTGAAAGATTGGGTTTTTTAAATCAAGAAAATATGTTTTTTCTTCCATCAGAAAAATTTATTCCTGCTACCGCTCAAGGTGTCATTGCAGTAGAAGCCATAGAAAATGATATCGAATTAATTTCTAATCTAAATAAACTAAATTGTAAAAAAACTTGCATAGCAGCAGGTCTTGAGAGAATGGTTTTAGCTCTTTTAGGCGGAGATTGTCATTCTTCTATTGGTGTCTATTTTGAAAATAATAATCTACATATTATTTGTGGGCGTAATTTAATTCATAAAGAAACGATTATAAAAATAGAGAGTTCCTCACTTATTGAAATTGAAACTTTATTTCTTGAAAGTAAGGGCGATTTTTCAATATTTTTTGCAAATTTATGTCACTCAACACATGCTAAAAATATTAATGAAATTTTAATTGAGAAAGGGTTTTTGGAGGTTAGTGAGTTAAATTATTTTAATCTGTAGGAATTAATTATAAATGAGAATACGGAATCATCAGACAGTTTATGTCGAATGTGGAATTGAGGGCGATCCGCCAAAGCATTCCTCTCATTTATTTTTTCCTATTTTTAAAGTTTTGCACGTTCCAATTGTTTGGAAACCACCTATTTCCAACAAATTTTCAATATGCTTTACAAGTAAACATGCTGTTTCTTCATTTAAATTGAATTTATTAAATGAAGTTCCTAAAAATCAATGGCAAAATTGCTATCACATTGGAGCTGTTGGTAAAAATACGGCAAATGCTATTCAAAATGAACTTCCCGATTTTTTACTTAAAAATTCAAGTGAGATCCTTTATCCAAAAACTGAAAATGGTCTTTTACCCTTGTTAAAACAATATAATGAAATATTAAATGTAAATCACTCCTTATATATTTTTACTTCAATTATTGGAATATCTAAAAAAATTGTAATTGAATATAAAGATCATTTAAATTATTCACCAGATATTCTTTCTATTTATACATTAAAAAATTTAGATGATAATTTAAGCAAATCCTTTTTAAACTCCTTATTTTCAAATTTACAATCGCAAAATACAGAATTTGTTTTTGTAGCGAGATCTGGTCAAATATTAAATAGTATTATAAAGTTACTAATGGCTTTTTTTAATGTAACGAGCCCAGTTAACTTACCATCATTTATTTTCTTTTCAGCTTGGGAAAAATCCGCACAAAAAGTTCTTTTAGAGTTAAATTTAATTGACAGGGATATTTCTTAATGACAGTTTTAAAAAGGGTTCCGCTATTATTTTAAGGAGAGTGGTACCTAAATTAAGTGTAAGGTAATCCTGATTTCTAATGATACAGGCTTACTTGAGGTAATCTAAAAATGAAGCAATCAGAAAAGCTCTGGATACAAAACCTTGCAAGGGTTAGTTTAGGAAAATCTTTAAGTCAATCTATTCATACTCAAATGATTAGTTTTTCAATTCAAGTTTTTTTAGAAGAACTTTGTAACCTAATGATGAATTATTCATACCATTTTAATGAAATCATTGGAGATGCCAAACCTGACGAAGCCATTCGGGTCTTACAAATAAGCCAACCTCGACCTGGTCTCATTATTCTTAAAGGCGGGGATAAAATGATAATTTCCCTAGTGGGAAAAGTCATTCGTGTTCGTACCGTACAAGTTCATGTGGATACCGAACGAAATTTTCAATCTTTTGATTTTGAACCAAAACAAAATGAGCAACTTGGTATATTTTGGCGTTGCGTTAATGATGGACAACTTGTAAACCCAGAGCTTGTGGCTCAAAATTATTTGAGTTCATTTTTAGTTTCTGGATGTAGAGCATTGCCCCAAACTTTGCGTTTGGTGGTAGCAACACATCCTTAATTTATCATGTTATATGTAGAGGTTATTCATGTTAAATCATGAGGTTAAAAATCGAATTGAAGAAGGCATTCCGGATTCGGAGTGTCTTGTAAATGAATTTTCAGGAGGAACGGACCATTATTCCGTGGTCGTTATTTCCGATTCTTTTGATGGGCATGCTTCCTTAAAAAGGCATAGAATGATAATGGATCTCTTTAAAGAAGAAATGGATACGGGTGAAGTTCATGCTCTTACGATTAAAGCCCTAACCCGTAAACAATGGAATGATCAAAAATCAAAATAAAATAAAAAATTTTATATTTAAATACGAGGAGTTTGAAGTGAATTCGCAATGGAAATCAAAAATTGAAGAAGATGTAAAAAATAATGAAATCATGGTTTATATGAGAGGCTCACCTCAGGCACCTCGTTGCGGTTTTTCTGCAAAGGTGATTCGTACTCTTAATGAACTTGGTAGACCTTTTAAATCCGACGATATGGATAGCGATCCTGAGTTATGGGCTACTTTAAAAGAAATGAATCATTGGCCAACGTCTCCTCAAATTTTTATTAAAGGAGAATTTATCGGTGGTTGTGATATTTTTGTAGAAATGTTTCAATCTGGTGAATTACATGAAAAGCTTGGATTGCAAAAATAATTATCTTTGTTTGTAATTTGTTTTGAATTTGTTTGTTTCCTGATAAACTCAAGAATCTGGTTTTATCAGGAGTTTTTTTTATGCGTCTTCATTCTTTTACTAGAAGTTCTTCTCTTTCTGTTTCATGCGAAGAGGCCTTTCAATGGCATAGGCGATCTGGTGCTTTTGAACGAATGTTACCTCCTTGGATGACTTCCCAAATTATTTCTAAAGAGGGCAGTATTTATGATGGCGACTCCATTACCATTAAAACGAATTTAGGTGTTATTCCTTTTGTCTTTAAAGCACAACATCAAAATTATATTGAAAATAAACAGTTTGAAGACATTCAAATTCAAGGTCCTTTTGCTTTTTTCAAACACCTTCACAAATTTGAAAAAATTGATGATAAAAAATCTAAAATTATAGATCATATTGAATATAGTTTACCAATAGGAATGTTATCTCGTTTTCTTGGTAATAAATTTATTGATGAAAAATTAAATAAAATGTTTACTTACAGGCATCGGACTTTAAAATATGATTTGTTTTTACATTCTAAATACTCAAAGAAAAAATTGAAAATTTTAGTAACAGGAGCATCGGGATTAATAGGAAGTAATTTGGTTCCATTTCTGACTTCTGGTGGTCATGAAGTTATTAAGCTTGTTAGAACAAATTATAAATTAGAAGAAGGTTCCAATCAATTTGCAGTTTGGGATAGCGAAAAAAAAGAATTTGTCAATCCTGAAATATTAGAAGATCTCGATGCTGTTGTTCATTTAGCTGGAGAAAATATTGCAGCACAAAAATGGAGTGAAGAAAGAAAAAAAGAATTGATCGACAGTCGTGTTCATTTTACTTCAGCAATTTGTAATGCACTTATAAAACAATTAAAAACAGTTCCAAAATCTTTTATTTCTGCTTCTGGAATTGGAATATTTGGTAGCCGTGATTATGACGATATTTTGCATGAAGAATCTAAGCTTGGGAATGGATTTCTTGCAAATTTAGCGAAAGATTGGGAAATGGCATCACGTGAAGCCGAAAAAGCAGGAATCCGAGTTGTTAACTTACGATTTGGTACCATTATTTCTTTGTCTGGTGGTGTTTTAAAAAAAATGTATACTCCTTTTCGTTTGTGTTTAGGTGGGCCATTTGGATCGGGAAGGCAAATGATGTCTTGGATTTCTATTACAGATGTTCTTGGCCTTATTTTATTTTCCATCTCAAATAAAAAAATAGAAGGTGCTGTCAACGCGGTTGCTCCTCATGCGGTTACCAATGAACAATTTTCTGAATTATTGGCACAAACTTTAGACAGACCAAGCTCGTTAAGAATTCCTGAGCTTTTTGTGGAATCTCTTTTTGGTGAAATGGGAAGAGAGCTTTTGTTATCGGGGCAGCACGCAAAACCTGTGAAAGCTTTAAAAAATGGTTATGAGTTTTTGCACTCTCAATTGCATGATGCGTTTACTTATTGTTTGGGTGTTTAAAACGTTTTATTTATTATTTAAATCCTAAATTAAAAGTTAATTTATATATAAAAAAGAAAATTCCCTTTTTAAAAGGGAATTTTCTTTTGTTACTTTAAGCAGGAGTTGGTTTTAATTTAGGAATTAAAATGAATATGCTGCTGTTAAGTATGTTTTTGTAGCATTTTTTTGATTTAAAACACCTTTGGAATCTGTGTAGCTATTTATATTTGATGTTTTATATTCAAAGTTAAACGCAGTTTCAAAAGTATTTACAGCATAACCAACAGAAGCCGTAATCTGTCCGTTATTATAATTTTGTGATAATGCAGAGCTAGAGTAATTTACGTTAGCCATAGCGTAGGCAGCAGCATAAGTTAATCTATCCCCCTTTTGGATCATATTTGTTAAATAATTGGAAGAGTCTGCAGCTAAAGCAAAGCCGAGTAAATAAGCTGTGTGGGAATCATCACCTATTTCTGCAGAATTTGTGTAGTTAAAATCACCACTGGAATTTTTTGTTGCATCTTTTGTTTTGCCAAAGTTTTCATTTTCGTAATAAACGCTAAAGCCGTTTCCGGAAATATTTCCTTTACTTCCAAAAATGCCGGCGTGGTTATATACAAGGGATGCTTCTACGTGAGTTACATCTCTTGCTTGAGTAAGACCACCTGAAGAATCTTGATTTGTTGGAGAGTTTCCTTGGGTACCAAAAAAGCCTTTTAACGCAACTGATTGGTTATCATCAATATTTACATTTGCAGCTAAATGGCCAGCAAAACCAATAGATTGGCTGAATGAAGATCCTTCCCAATTTGCTTGTTTCGTGGAAGAACTGGCATCCCAGGTATAACCACTACCACTTGTTCCAGAAGAAGCTGTTGTATAACCAGGGTTTGCATATGCTATAATGTTATTAAAGGCGCCAAAACCCACTTCAACACTGGCTTTTTTTCCAAAAGCCAGTGCTTCTTTTAAGTAAGCACCGTCTTGACGACCAAAACCTGTTGTTGTCCAAGCAGCGTCTGGAGTTGTTGCGTCTGCGTTTCCTATACGAATTCCACCTAAGGAGAGTGTTGTTGTAAAGGTATTTTCGCCTGCTTTAACTGTCAATACGTCAAGGTTTAATTGAGCGCGACGAATGGTAACAGCTCCGTTAACTTTATCACCGCTAGTTGTTTGAGTTGTAACTCCATTTGTTGTTGTCGCTGTATCGGATGCTACTGTCTGTGTTGCTGGTTGGTTACCACGAAGTTGAACTTCAACTTGTCCAGATGCAATACCGCCAGATACATTTACGCCTAAACGAACTTTACCTGCTGTAAAATCAGGTGTACTCACTCTTTGTGAATCACTCGTATTTGCATTTAGTTGTATAATTCCTGCAAATGTTACTTTATTTTCAGTAACATCTTTTTTTTCCATTTCTTTTTTTAAGGCATCAATTTGATCTTGAGAAAATGAAGTACCACCCGTTGTACCAGCGGCATCGAGGGCTACTTTTTGTTCTTTATTTTCAACTGTTGATTTGTTTTCTTGTGCAAATGCTGTACTTCCAGCAAGAGATAAAGCTGATATCGTTAAACTACGTAATACGGACTTTTTCACAAATTACTCCTTTAGCAGTAACAAGCTGTATATGAGTGTATAAAAAAAACAAATATATACCCTAAACTAAGACTTCCAGAAGATAAGATAGGGTATTTTTTTTGTCAACCAGGCCGCTAATTTTTTTGATAAATCTGTTTTTCAATGTGGTTTTTAAGAAAAGAAAAAAAAATAATAATTTTAATAATTTAATTTCATACTTGAAACTTTTAAAATGAATTATCTAAAAAAAATGTAATCGCTTTTTAATGCAATATAATAGAAATAATTTTTAAAGAAATAAGCTTAATTTGCTAAATATTTTAGCGAATATTTAGTTTTAATAGATTTAAAAAATGAAAAAGAATTCAATTTGATACCGCTTCGGATTTTTTTTGCTAAATTATTCTGAGGTTGTTAGCTGTGTTTTTCTTTTTTCTTCAATTTTCTTTATAAGATAAATAGAAATTTCAACCATTAAATACATTGGTATCGATACTAAACATAAGCTAATCACATCGGGGGGAGATAAAATAGCCCCAATGATAAAGCATCCTAAAAAAGCAATTTTTCTATTTTTAATTAAGGTTTCAGAAGGAAGGATTCCTGCTAAACCTAATAAAGAAAGAATGACAGGGACTTCAAATACGGCTCCAAAAATAAGCATCATTGTAATTAAAGAATTAAAATAATTTTCATAAGTTATCATGACTAATGCATATTGGCTTGCCCAACTTAATGCATTTGAAAAAAAATAAGGAATGATTAAAAAAAAGCCAAAAGAAATTCCTAAATAAAATAAGAAAACGCTTGCGACAACAGAAATGAGAGCGATTTTTTTTTCTTTTTCGTATAAAGCAGGAGCAACAAAGTTCCAAACTTCACGCGCCATAAAAGGAAGGCTTAAAGCAAACCCGATAAGGAAACAAATTTTAAAATTAACTGTAATCACTTCAAAAATACTAATGGAAGAAAGATTTTGGGTTATTCCTTGTTGTTTTAAATTCAGTAAAACAGAATCGTAAGGTTTTTTTAAAAAATGAATTAAGGGTTCCATAAATAAAAAAGAAATTCCAGAAAATGCACTAAGCCATAAAACGGCGCGCAAGGCATGTTTCCTTAATTCACGGATATGATCAAATAAAGACATTTGTGAATCTTCATTACCGTTTAAAACGGCTTCTCTTTTCGCTTTTCTTTGAAGTCCAGCGTTAAAAGCAGTTGAAACATATTGAAAAGGTCTAAATCCCATTTGGCTCATTTATTTTGCCTCCAGCCAATTTATACCATGACCGACTTCTACAAGCATAGGAACTTTAAATGAGACACAGTCTTCCATTGCTTTTTTTACAATTTTTTGAATTTCTTCGTATTCATTTTCGGGGCCATCTAAAACAAGCTCATCGTGTACTTGTAAAATGATTTTTGTTTTTAATTTTTTTTGCACAATGGCTTTATGAACAGCTAGCATACCTAATTTCATAATATCTGCAGCCGTTCCCTGAATAGGGGAATTGATAGCCATATTTTCAGCAAGCTTTGCTTCTAAAGGATTTTTAGAAAACATCGCAGGAATAGGACGAACTCGACCAAAATAGGTTTTCACAAGGCCTTTTTCGTGTGCTTGGGCTCTTTGGTCATCTAAATATTTTTTCACGCCTGAAAAGTTTGTAAAGTAACGTTCAATAAATTTTTTAGAGTCATTTAAAGAAATTTTTTGTTGTTTTGCTAAACGCTGTGCTCCCATTCCATAAATGATTCCAAAGTTTATTGCTTTTGCTTTGCTTCTTTCTTCATTTGTGACTTCGTCTAAATTTTTTCCTAGAATTTGTGCCGCAGTTTGTCTATGAATATCCGCTCCCGAGTTAAATGCTTTAATCATATTTTCATCTTTGGAAATATGAGCAAGAACACGCAATTCAATTTGGGAATAGTCTGCAGAAATAATATTAAAATTCGATTTTGATGCACTAAAAGCGGCTCTTACTTTTTTACCCCAATCTGTTTTAACTGGGATATTTTGCATATTGGGATCGGAACTTGAAAGACGACCTGTTGCTGTTCCTATTTGATTAAAATGGGTGTGAACACGACTTGTCGATTTTTTTACAAGCTTAGGTAACACAAGAACATACGTAGAAAGTAACTTAGAAAGCTCTCGGTGATGCTGGATTTTTTCTACAATAGGGTGTTCTTCAAACTGTTCTAAAACACCGGCATCGGTTTTATAACCTTGTGTGGTTCTTGCCAGTTTCCCTTTGTATCCCATTTTTTCATGAACTTTTAAATGATCAAATAAAATATCGCCCAATTGTTTCGGGCTTGTGATCTTAAATGGGAATCCGACTTCGCTAAAAATTTCATTTTCAATTTTCATTAAAGTGGATTGTATTTCTGCTGTTAATCCTCCTAAATATTCAGAATTGATATGAACTCCATTTCTTTCCATTTCAGCAAGAAGCAATAAAATTGGCATTTCCATATCATAAAATAATTTTTGGAGATCTGCATTTTGTTTTAATTTATTTTGATAAAATGTCCAAAGTCGGAATGTGGCATCGACGTCTTCACAAGCATATTCGGTTAATTCAGATAAAGGAACATCTAACATAGAAGAACGTCCTGTTTCTTTACCAATAAGAGCACTTGTAGGAATTTTTTGAAAATCAAAATGTTTTAGAGTTAAAAAATCTAAACTAAAACCGCCTTCAGCTGGGTTGCTTAACCAGGCTGCTACCATGGTGCAACAAGCAGGGCTTTCTCCAATTTCGACACCCATATTTTTTAGCATATGAAGATCATATTTTAAATTGTGCGCTGCAAAAGGGGCTTTTCTTTGTGCAAGAGCTTCTTTTAATCCTTGCCAAACATCTTTTGGAGAATATTCAGGTAAGTTTTTTTCTTCGGTTAATAAAGTACCACCTAATAAATGAGTATCATGAGCAGGAATATAATAAGCAATTCCTTCTTCAAAACAGAGTGATATTCCAATTGGGGTGTCTTCAATAATGTCTAATCCTGTTGTCTCGGTATCTAGAGCAAAATAAAGTGTTTTAGGGTCTGTTATGCGATCTAAAATTTGTTTTAATTGTGTTTTTGTTTTTACAAGGGAATAACTTTTTTTATTCCAATTAGAATTGTCACTTGATATCGATTGTGTTGGTTGTGTCTCTACTTGAGTAAATTTTTCGTGATGTTCTTTTTCTTCAAATAAATTTGTTTGTGGTTTATTTGTTTCTTCTACTTCTTTATTTTTATCCTTTTGTTCTAGATTGTATTTTTGAGAAGAAGGAGTATCACTATAAATATTTTTTACTAAGGTATGCATTCGCAAGGATTCAAGTTGAGCTTTTGCTGTTTTGCTCGTTTTTAAATTTTGATATGTATAACGTAACGACAACTCAGAAACATTCATGGGAACAGAAGTATTTATCGTAACAAGATATCTAGACAAAAGAGCATCTTCTTTATGATTTTCAAGCGCCGTTTTTGCTCTTTTATTAGTAATTTTATCTAAGTTTTCATATACGTTTTCTATAGAATGGTATTCAGAAATTAGTTTTGCAGCCGTTTTGTCGCCAATTCCTTTTACTCCTGGAATATTATCTACAGCATCACCTGTAAGAGCCAAAACTTCAATGACTTGGTTTGGTGGTACTCCAAAATAATCAATTACTTTTTCATCATTGACAATATCGTATTCATCTCCTTTTTTAAGAGAAAACATTTTAATATTATCATTTATAATTTGCATGTAGTCTTTATCAGAAGTAACAAGAAATACTTCGCCATAATGCTCAAAATATTTTGCAAGCGTTGCAGCGACATCATCTGCTTCAAATCCAGGAATGGCAAAGGAGGGAATTCCCATTTCTTTTACTAAGTTTTGAATTAAAAAAATTTGTGGAATGATTTCGGGAGGAGTTTCACCACGATTTGCTTTATACAAAGGGTAAACTTCATGGCGAAATGTTTTTTCTTTTAAATCCCAACATATTGCAAAGTGTGTCGGATTTTGTTCTCTAAATATTTTAATTGCAACCTTTAAAAAACCATAAACAGCGCCAATTGGGGTACCGTCGGGAGCTGTTAAGCGCGATCCCATTGCATAAAAGGAACGAAATAGGAGCGACATCCCATCAATAATAAAAAGACGTTGTTTTGTATTTTCCATAATATTTTCCTAAAACATTTTTTTATAAATGATTTATTTTTATAAAAAAATGTTACTTTGTTTCTTTTGAATTTTCGGATTCCGGAGTCCCTTGAGTTGTTGGTCTTAATAAAGGGAATAAAATAGTGTCTTTGATATTATCGCACCCACATAAAATCATGGTAAGGCGATCAATCCCAATCCCTACACCTGCTATTGGTGGAAAACCGTGTTCCATGGATGCGAGATAATCCTCATCAAGTGGCATTGCTTCGTCGTCACCATGTTCTCTTGCATGCATTTGTTCTTCAAAACGTTCGCGTTGATCAATGGGATCGACAAGCTCAGAATAAGCTTTTACAAGTTCAACCCCATTTACAAGAAATTGAAAAAAGTCGACATACTCAGGTTCTTTTGCATTTCTTCTGGCAAGGGGTGCCATTTCAACGGGATATTTTACTAAAAAACAAGGTTGTATTAATTTAGGACGAGAAACTTTTTTATAAAGGGAGTCGACCATATTGGCCCAGCCCAAAGTATTGATATCGTCGTCAAGGCGAATATTTTTTGCTTTAATTTCTTTTGCAAGGGACTCTTTGGTATTCCATTTTTTAATATCGATACCGCAGTCTTTTAAAATTAAATCAGAATATTCAAGGACAGGCCAATCTCCAGAAAAATCAATTTCATTTCCACCAAGTGTTACCTTAACAGTACCAAATATTTTCTCAATAAGGTTACGCATCATGCCTTCAACAAATTTTCTCATTAAATCGGAATTCGAATAAGAAGCGTAAAATTCAAGCATGGTGAAATCTTGAAGGTGTGTTGCCGAAATTCCTTCATTGCGAAAACATCTTGCAAATTCAAAAACTTTATCAATACCAGCACCAATAAGTCTCTTTAAATAAGTTTCTGGAGCAATTCTTAAAACATACTCAATATCTAGGGCATTATGGTGCGTGAAAAAAGGGCGTGCTAAAGCTCCTGATGGAGTTGTTTGTAAAATAGGAGTTTCTACTTCATTATAACCATTATCTTCAAGGTAACGGCGCAGTGCTTTTACCACTTGAAAACGTTTTGCAAAAACTTCTCGGGATTCATTATTCATAATAATGTCAAGATACCTTTGGCGGTAACGAGTTTCAATGTCTTCAATCCCATGGTATTTTTCTGGTAATGTGCGTAAACATTTGTTTAATAATTTCCAGTTTGCAACACGTAAAGTAAGCTCACCTGTTTTTGTAACAAACATTTCACCTTGAACACCAACAAAATCTCCAATAGAAACGTGGTTAGTAAACTCTTCAAAAACCTCAGGAGCTTCCTCTGTTTTACGAACACATATTTGAACTTTTCCACTGAAATCATAAATATGAGCAAATAAAATTTTTCCCATGGTACGCATTGCTACAACACGTCCTGCTGTACTTACGTCTTTTGTACCTTCGGTTAATGCGGCAACTTCAGCGATGGTGTGCGTTTTATTATAATGGTCGCCAAGATTTCCTTTTTCTCTTTGCTCTAGAAATTTTGTTTTTTTAAGTTCAAAAATATTGTCTGACATACGAAATCCCTTATTTCTCTTGCAACCGTACCGCAAGGGTTTTTATTAATATAGAAAAAAATCCAACAAGAACGATGCTCGGTCCTACGGGCCAATTAAAGCTGAAAGCAAGTAGGATGCCAAGGAGTCCACCGATAAAGCTTAATAAAACAACTATAGGAGAAAAAACACTCCTTGGCTGATAAATAATTGTAGGCAACGTGAGTAGGGCGGAAATCATCAATCCACCTACAGCAAAAAGTCCTGATAAAATAGCAAATGTCATTAATACTGGAAAAAGTTTTTCTAATAATTTGACTTTAAATCCCGCAATTTCTGCAAATTCAGGATCAGAAAGCCAAGCATCCCAATGTTTTTTTAATGATAAAATAGATATCGAAACGAGAACGAGAGCGACAGCAAGTACGGAGACATCACGCCAAGAAAGAGTTAAAACATCTCCAAATAAAATACTTTCTGGATCGATTCTTGTGTTTTTATTGCTAGATATTGCTATAATTCCAATAGCAAAAAAAGAGGTCAAGCATATTACGGCAGATGCATCGGGTGGAATTTTTAATGTTTTTAAAATCCATTCAGATATAAATGTTCCTAAAAGTGCTGTAAAAATGGCTCCAACTAAAATACAACCCCAAAAAGGAAAATCGCTGAGTTTTGCTAAAAGAATACCAATGATGACACCTGGAAATACAAGATGTGATAAGGTATCCCCTAAATAAGCTCGTTGTTTTAAAACAACAACAGGGCTTAAAATGCCGCACATAATTGTAATTAATATTGTTGCTACAAGAGCTATTTGTGCAAAACTGTATTGAAATATTTGTATTAAGTTAGAGAATTCTTGAAACATAAAAATAAATGCCTTTAAATTTGATTTTTTCAATCATAAAAATAATCAGAAAAATATTTTTTAATTGTTTTATATAACAACTGTAGATATTTCCTGATCATGTTTTCGAGTAAAGCTAATTTTTTTTGTAATATAACTTTTAAAATTTTCGAGATGATGATCTACAATAAAAATACAAACTTTATGTTCATGGGCAAGTTCTTCAAGTGTATCCATTAATTGTTGTTGGCAACAAACATCTAAACTGGCAAGTGGCTCGTCTAAAAAAAGCATTTTAGGTTTAGAAATAATAGCTCTCACAATCATGGCACGGGTCTTTTGGCCACCGCTCAGGTTATGAAAACTTCGGTTTTCATAACCTGAGAGTTGCCATTCTGAAAGTAAATTTATAATTTCTTGATGATCTTTTTCAGTAAAATGATAATGAGGCCCTTTTCCTTGTTTTATAAAATCGCAAACAGAAATATGGAAGTAACGATTTACGGCATGAAATTGAGGAACATAAGCAATTCCCTGGGAAATATTATGTTCTGTTGGAATAGGTGCATCATGAAATAGCACAGAGCCTTTTAATGGTTTGATTAACCCAAGCCATGTTTTGAGTAATGTGGATTTTCCGCAGCCATTTTGTCCTACAATAGCATAAATTCCAGGAAAGGTAATTTCACCAGAAAATGGATTTGTAAGAGATTTTTTATTTGGATAACCTACAACCAAATTACTCCAGCTTAAGTAGCTCATATTTTTCCTAAAAAATGAAAGACTATTTTTTTAGGGCATTTAAAATAGTGCTGACATTTGTTTTCCACATTTCAGGGGCTGTTTCAGCTCCTGAGCCCTTTGTACCAAGTGAGTCGCTATAAAGTGTACCACCTATTTTAACGCCTGTTTCCTTAGAAACGGTTTTTATATTACGCATATTTCCTGTTGATTCAAGAAATAGTGCCTTAATGTTTTCTTTTTTAATTTGCATAATTATGTCTTTTAGCTGTGCAGGGGTCGGAGAAGCTTCATCCGACAATCCGACAATGCTTTTCATTTTAAAACCAAATTCGTCTGCAAAGTATCCAAGAGCATCATGATTTGTAGCGAACACTCTTTTTTCTTTAGGAATGGTTTCAATTTGTTTTTTCAATTCTTTTACTTCGACTTCTATTTTATGAATATAATCTTGTGTGCAAGTATTTATATTTTTTTCTTCTTCTGGTTTTAATTTTATTAATAAATTAGAAATTTTTAGGAGAGCTTCTTTTGTTAATTTGGGTGATTGCCAAATATGAGGATCATATTCTAAATGATTATGTTCTTTCGTTTCATGGTCGTGGTCTTGATTATGGTCGTGATTGTGATCATGATTGTTATCGAGTTTTGTAAGCGACATATTTTCTGTTACCGTAAACCAAGTTTGATTTTTATTTTTTTGGATTTTAGAAATCCATGGTTCTAAACCAGAACCAACAGAAATAATGACATCTGCTTTTGCAATTGCTATGCGATTTGAAGGAGTCATATGAAAGGTATGAGGATCGTTTCCCACGGAAATAATATTTTCAATTTGAAATGATTTCGAATCGCAAGATGCTTTTTTTACAAGATCGGTTAAATAAGGAATTGTCGTTTCAATTTTAATTGTTGCCGGTTTTTCATTTGCTAAAGAAACATTAGGAAACAAAAAAGAAAAAGGAACCAAAGATACACTAGAAAATAATAAATTTTTCATATTTTAATACTCAATCCGTCGCTTAAAGAGTTTTTATAAGCTTTTACTGCAGGTATAATTCCAATGATACATGAAATTAATATAACAATGATAAGATAAATATATTCTGTAGACTGTAAATTTAAAAAAGGAATCAGAATTCCAAATTTATTTAAAATAATAGGCTGTGAAATTTGAATAAATCCACAACATAAAATATATCCTAAAATACAGCCAAATAAACTAATAATAAAGGACTCTGAAATTAATAAAAAAACAATGGACTTATAACTCGTACCAATTGCTCTGAGGATGGACATTTCTCTTCGTCTATTTTCAAGAGAAGTATAAATAGAAACCATCATTCCAATAATTCCAATCATTATGACAAAAATAGAAATAATTTGAAAAGCAATTTCAGCATAAGAAATGGTTTCCCAAAGTTGACTTAATGCGGCACCAGGAATTACCGCCATTAAAGGTTCTTTTTTAAAATTATTAATTTCTCTAAGTAAACCTAATGCGCTTATGCGGGATTCGGCACCAACTAAAAAGGAAGTTATTTGGCCAATTTGAATATTTTCTTTTTTAATTTGATTTTGTGGTGTTTCTTTACCTGGCAGAGCAGGAGAGCCATTAACCCAATCAATATGTATCGCTTCCATTCCTTCTAAAGTAATATAAACCGCCCGATCAAGAGGTGTTGTTGTTTCTTTAAGAATAGCAACAATAGTAAATGGTTTATCTTTGTGAGTGAGAATACCTGGTCCATCGCTAATGCCATGCGTAAGCGATATTTTATCGCCTATTTTTAAATTTTCTTTTTTTGCAACTTCAAATCCAAGAGCCGTTTCAAATATATTATTTGGAACATGTCCTTCAGATATCTCTATTTTTTTATCTCCGAAAAAACGATAATGCTCATATAAATTTTGATCTGTTCCAATTACTCGAAAGCCATTATAACTATCGCCTAAGGAATAAGGTATTGTCCAACTCACTTCGGGATTATTTTTGATGCTTTCATAGGATGACCAAGAGATATTATTTGTCGCATTTCCCATATGAAAAATAGTATATAATAAAAGTTGTATGCCACTTCCACGGGAACCGACAATTAAATCTGTTTTGCTAATTGTATTTGAAAAGCTTTCTTTAGCTCCTAGCTTTATTCTTTCAATTCCAAGAAAAAGCATTATGCTTAGGGCGATTGAAAACACGGTTAAAATAAAAGTCATTTTTCTATTTAAAAGCGATTGAACTGCTATTTTTAGAAGGATGATCATGATTTAACTCTATTAATTTCGGGTAAATAAATATGATTTGAAAAAAACTTTTTGAGATCTTTATCATGACTTACAAATATTAAAGTTGTATTTTGTGACTCACATTGATCAAAAAGATTTTTTAAAAACTGTTCTCGATTATCTGCATCAAGAGAACTCGTTGGTTCATCTGCAATAATTAATTTAGGAAAACCAATTAAAGCTCGGGCAGCGGCAACTCGTTGTTGTTGACCAATCGATATTTCTGTTACTTTTTTATTTAAAATTTTTCCAATCTTTAAATTGTTTGCTAATTCAATACATTTTTCTTTTAATTCCTGTAAGCTTAAGTTTTTTCTTCTTAAAGGACTTATTTTACAAGGCAATAAAATGTTATCTAAAACATTTAAATACGGGATCAAATTAAATAGTTGAAATATATAACCCATTTCACTACCGCGCAACTGGTCTCTGAGAGAGGGCTTTAATCCAATAAATTCGGTATTAAATATTTTGAGAGATCCATCATATGCAGGAAGAATTCCAGATAAAATGCTCAAGAGAGTTGTTTTGCCACAACCACTGGGCCCATATAAAAATAATTTTTCACCTTCTTTTACATTTAAATTTTCAATGTCTAAAATAGGAGAGTTCTTTTTATAAGAATATTTTAAATTTTTTAAATTTATGATATCATTCATAACTGCAGAAAACCTTTATCATTCGTTATTTTTGAAGCGGATTGAGTTGAATTACTTAATACTTGCGCATCTATTTGTTTTACGTTTGGAAAAAATGGTTTAAACTGAAAAGTTACTTTACTTCCAGTGAGTTCTTTTTGGCATTTAATATTAAATTCGGCTTTAAAGTCGCCATGCTCCCCTTCTAATTTTTTATTTTTTGCTTTTGAATCTTTCATATTGTCCTCATCTCCATCCTCATCTTTTACAAAGGGTTCTATTTTATTAGGTGAAAATGTACAACCTAGAGCGGAATCTAATTTAACTATTTGTGAGATATTTTTTTTTAATTTTTCCACTGCTTCGGAAACTGTTTGTTTATCTTTTTCCGTCTTTGCTTCATGCTCAAACCCATACATACTCACAGCAGGCGCTTCCATTTGAATAGTTGCTGTTTTTTGTTGAACTCCCATATTGATTTTGGCAGAACCATGATTGTGAGCTCCATGAGCATAGGTATTTTGTAATAAAAATAAGGATGCTGAAATTAAGCAAAATCTTAAAGAATTCTTAAGCATGTTGTGCCTCATTATTGATAAGTTATTGATAATATATAAAATATTATCATAAAAAAAGAGTCTTGCATAAATGCAAAAAATTTGCAATAGATGCTTGTCATTTCTATTTTGAAAGGATTCACTTCGTGGAACCAGATGAACATTATAAAGTTGAATTTCAAATACGCCATCATCATCAGCATGGTGATGGATGCAGCGGGAAATCATTTCAGCAACTCGCTTTTGATGCCTTAAAAGAAAATAATTTTAGAATAACGAAATCGCGTCTTGCTTTAATAGAATGTTTAGCAAATACGACAGTTCCTTTATCTCCAAAAAGTATTTTTGACTCTTTAATAAATGATTATAAAATAAAAATTGATCAAGTATCTGTATATCGTATATTAGAAACTTTTAGTCAATTAAATTTAGTTCATCAAGTTTTCCCTTCTGGTGATTATTTATCCTGTACCACTCGTTGTGAACATAATTCAAATCATATTATTTTAAATTGTATAAAATGTAGTAAAGTAAACGAAATCCATATGGACTGGAATCCTATTTATAAAATATTTGAAAATGTAAAAGAAAAATTTCAGTTTGAACCTATAAAACAAATGTTTCAA
Organism: Silvanigrella sp.; assembly: GCF_044369315.1. Lineage (NCBI taxonomy): Bacteria > Pseudomonadati > Bdellovibrionota > Oligoflexia > Silvanigrellales > Silvanigrellaceae > Silvanigrella > Silvanigrella sp. The sequence goes on along the minus strand of NZ_JBIPMD010000005.1, from coordinate 3,090 downwards.
ATAGATGGGATATGTAAACAATGTCGCTAAAAGATCAAGGAAATAAATATATTTTAGCAAATACTTGTTCAGGTATTCCTACATTTAAACATATAGAAACCAATGAAATTCTTCATGGACAAGTGGGTCCCTATCAAGAAGCCATTCATTTATATGTAAATCATTCAAATATTTTAAATACTCAAAGTCCAGAATTTGTTGTCTATGATTTAGGAATGGGTTGTGGCGCTCAATTAATTGCAATGTATCAATCTTTTTTAAACAATCTAAATATTAAAAAATTAACTATTGTGAGTTTTGATTTAGAAAAAGAAGGTTTGATTGCTCTTCAAGAAAATATTCATTTATTTCCATATGTAAATGAATTTATGGAGCTGTTGCCTCTTTGTATTTCACAAAATAATTTTGTTCATAAATTGCATGATGGCCGTATTTTTGAATGGAATTTTATTGAAGGAGATTTTTGTAAGACAATTTTAAAGCCAAAAGGAACTTATCCATTAGCTGATGTTGTTTGTTACGATTTTTTTTCACCAGCAAGTCATCCTCATTTGTGGACTTATCAAATTTTTACCAATTTAAATTTACATTTATCAAATAACGCCAAAATGATTACTTATTCCTCAGCAACATGTATAAGAGCAGTTATGTTTGCTTCTGGATTATATGTTGGATTTGGACCGTTAAGTGGTAAAAAATCAAAATCTACAGTAGCAACAAAGATATTTCAGGATTTAGCAGAGCCCTTGACCTTAGAATGGAAAAAAACATTTCTTCGTTCCGAAGCAAAATTTTCTTTAGAAGAAAAAGAACAGAATAAAGATAAAATTGTGAATTTGATAGACAATCATTTGCAATGGTCTTTTTTCTAATTTAGGCTCTTTTGACATTTAAATTTTCTTTTTCAATTTTTCCCTTAATAATTTAAATAAATGTTTCTTTTTCAATTTAAATTTTATTTTAAAGGGACAAATGTTTTGTGAAAAATACTCTTTTTATATTTAGCCTCATTTTATTTGTTTTTTATATCTCAAATGCGAATGCTGTTATTGGTTCTGCTGGTTGTGGCTTAGGTTCGGTCGTTTTTCGTGGAACGCAGTGGTGGAAACAAATTTTTGCGCTCACATCAAATCAAGCGACAGGTTCTCAAGCATTTGGAATAACATCGGGGACATCAGGTTGTCCCCCAGCTGTATTTGGGGTTGTTGAAAACCAAGAAGAATATATTGAAATCAACCTTTCTTCTCTTCAAAAAGAAGCCGCTCAAGGAACAGGTGAATTATTATTTGGTCTCGCTTATAGATTAGGATGTGATCAAATGTATTTTCCAGATTTTGGCTCTTATACTCAAAAAAATTATATTGAAATTTTTTCCTCACAAAATGCAAAAAATGTTTTATGGAATATAAAAAATTTAATTCAAAAAAATGAAAATTTAGCTCACAGTTGTAAATATATTCATATCTAGTTGTTTTTTTGACATTATTATTTTCTTTTTATACTCTTTAAATAGAATCTATATTGAGTTCTCCTATTTTAAATTTAATAAATTTTAGGAAGGTTAAAATGAAAAATTTTATGAAAAATATTCTTTTTGTCCTTATTGTAGGTGCTTTCTGTTTACTTGCATCTCGTGCTCATGCGGTAGGATCTGCTGGGTGCGGACTTGGTTCTGTTGTTTTTAAAGGAAATGAGTGGTGGAAACAAATATTAGCTATGACAACAAATCATTTAACAAGTTCACAATTTATTGGAATTACAACGGGGACATCAAATTGTGCTCCTGGTTTATTTGGGATTGTTCAAAAACAAGAAGATTATGTTGTTGCAAATTTTTCAACACTACAAAGAGAAGCTGCGCAAGGAAGTGGTGATAGTTTAAATGGTCTTGCATCTACTCTAGGATGTGAAAATTCAAGTTTTTCAAGTTTTGGAGCTTATACCCAAGAAAAATACTATGAGATATTTTCTGCTCAAGATGCAAAAGAAGTTTTACAAAATATAAAAGCAGAAGTTGAAAAAAATCAGAATCTTTCTAAAGAATGTAAATTTATCCAAATTTGATTTTTGTTTATTTAGCAATGCCTCCTAAAAAATATTTAATTCACACATAATTTAATATTTTATTGATAAAAATTTTAAAAAATAAAAAAATATCCTATTCGCTATTGAATGCTTTTATTATATCTGTATTATTTTTGCAGTTAAAGACGGAAGTCGTTCTTTACTATTGCTTAAATGGAGTTTTTCAATGAAAATTTTAGTTTCAAAAAAATTTTTTGGTTTAGTTGCAGCATCTTTGTTAAGTACTGTTACTTTTAGTGCTTCAGCTGATGTTGGTATTGCTGGTTGTGGACTTGGTTCCATTGTTTTTAAAGAAAATGGCAAAGGTAGCCAAATTTTAGCAGCAACAACAAATGGAACTTTTGGGAACCAAACATTTGGGATTACGTCTGGTACTTCTAATTGTGGATCCGGAGTTGCAAAACAAGCTAATACTCGTATGAAACTAGATTATGTGAATGCAAACCTTTCCACACTTCAAAGAGAAGCTGCTCAAGGTAACGGTTCATCCGTTAATGGTTTAGCTGCCGTTGTTGGTTGTCCATCAAGTTCTTATGCTGAGTTTGGTGCTTATACACAATCTCATTATAGCTCTATCTTTACATCAAATAATGCAGAAGAAGTTGTAAATAATATAAATCAAGAAATGTTAAAAAATTCAGAGCTCTCTAAATCTTGTAACCTTGGTAATAGTTAGCATTGGCAAACGGAATAAAGAAAATTTTAATTGTTATATTATTTTTTTACCCTTTATTCCTATCTGCTCTGGAAGATTCTCATTTACAAAGTGCAGAAAACTATTTTATAGAAAAATCGCGTAAGCTATCTCTTTCTCAAAAATCAGAATGGCGAAAAATACTTTTTTATCAAAATAAATATTTTAGTGCTCCAGCAGGAATTGTAGATGGGAAAGACTTTTATCTTTCAGAAGAAGGTAAAGTAAATTTACAATCTGAAATGGAAGCAACAATTAAAGCTTTTTTTTCTGGGATTGAAGATAATAATTCAGCACATTGTAAATTTCCA
>NZ_JBIPMD010000267.1:0-4229 GCF_044369315.1 Silvanigrella sp. | reverse complement strand
ATTTAGCTCCCTCGCTGGATAATTGCGCCTAGAGGGGACATTCTTGAAAAGTAACAACCCAATCTTTCGTAGCTCCTAATTATTTGCAACAGAACCAATTTTTTTTAGTCAAAATTATCCTCATTTATATAAAATGTTATTCATATTACAATTAAAAGAATTTAATAAAGTGTATTTTATAATAAATTGAAATTAAGGTATTATTATGACTAAAATAAAGCTATATAATTTCATTATTCCATTATTTTTGTTTTCTACATTCCAAAATGCATTTCCAAATAAAGAATTGCTTATTACAAATGTAACTCCTCCAGAAAACAGTTCAAAAGAAATAAAACAAAAAAATGATTTAGAAAATAAAAAATATCAATCACTAGAGTCATTTTCAAAAGTTCTTAATTTATTAGAGTCAAACTATGTCGAACCAAATGCCGTAAATCCTGAAGTATTAATTGAAAAAGCCTTAAAAGGAATGACTGCAGATCTCGATCCTCATACAACTTATTTGACACAAAAACAGTACTCTGATTTTTCAACGGATACGAGTGGAAAGTTTGGTGGTATTGGTGTTGTCATTAATCCTGCTGGCGGAAAATTAGAAATTGTTGAAATTATAGAGCGTTCTCCTGCTGAAAGATCGGGATTAAAAGTAGGTGATATTATTTATTCAGTAGGTACTATTGTTGTTACACCTAAAACAATAGAAGAAGCTTTAAGTAAAATGCGCGGAATTATAGGAACTGATGTTACTTTAGAGTATTTTACTCCAGATAAAAATGGAAAACAAAATATTATTAAAAAAGTAAAAATTGAAAGAGAAATTATAAGAAGCAATAGCGCTTCTTTAACTCAGCTTTCAAATGGATATGCTTATACAAGACTCACTATTTTTCAAGAAGATGCTTCTGAGCAATTAGGAAAATATATTAAATCTTTTGAAGCTAAAAATAATGGAAAAATAAAAGGATTGATTCTAGATTTAAGAAATAATCCAGGTGGTTTACTTGATCAGGCTGTAAAAGTAACTAACTTATTTATTGATTCAGGAATTATTGTTTCTACAATAGGAAGAGATTTAAATAAACCAGATGATGTAGAATATGCAATTAAAAGAAATACCTTATCAAATTTTCCCATGATTGTTTTAGTTAATGAAGGCACAGCAAGTGCGAGTGAAATTGTAGCTGGTGCATTACAAGATAGAGAAAGAGCAATTATTATGGGAACTCAAACGTTTGGAAAAGGTAGTGTTCAAAATATTATTCCTCTTCCAAATGGAGGAGCTTTAAAAATGACAATTGCTCGTTATTACACTCCAAAAGGAAGAAGTATTCAAGCGAAAGGGATTACCCCTGATATTCCATTAATTTCTCAAAGTATATTAGGAAAAGTTCAACAATTACAAAATGAAGGTCCTAATCAACGTATTCCAAGAAGAGAAGCCGATTTAGACAAGCATATAGAAGCGAAAGATCAAGATACGATTGCATTACAAGGAAGGCAAAATGAAAATGAAATTGAAATTAATTCGTGGCCTTCAAATTTAAGAGATGATTATCAAGTAAGAAGTGCTTTTTTATATTTGAAAAGTATGGGTAAATATTCTTACCTTCAAGATAATACAAGATAACTTAATTTTTAGTCATTTTTGTCATATAGAAAGGAAAGAGGAAAGCACTCTTTCCTTTGTTTTTTAATGAGGTAGAAAGATGACAAAATTAATTATTGTTGGTTCTGGAATATTAGGTTTATCTGTAGCTGAATATTTAACAAGAGAAATGTTTCAGGGAATAGACATCAAAATAATTACAAATAATCATAAATTTTCAGGCTCGAAAGCAGCGGCTGCAAATTTGGCAACCAAAGGTCAAATGTTTGCAAGAGATCCTCATTTTGAACTCAAATTGCATGGTAAAAAAATATATAAAAATTGGATTCATAATTTAATAAAAGAAGATAATTGTTCTTTGTCGATAGACAGTATTTTTAAAAATGGAGAAGGTATAGATTACTTTACATCTATCAATAATAGAGATAAACACTATTTAAGAGTGAAGCAAGATGATAATTTATTAAAAAAAAGAAATTTACCAACAAATTCAATTCTAAAAATAGATGAAAATAAAATAAAATACCTAGATGAATCCTGGGTTGATGCACAAGAATTATTGAATATTTTAAAAAATGTTTTAATAAAAAGGGGAGTTCTATTTGAAGCTAATGATTTCTGCCAAAAAAAATATCACGAAATAATGATTGATAAAAATATAGCTCATTTAATATTTTGCACAGGCGCATGGACGAAAAGTTTGCTAGAGAATTTAAATATTCAATTGCCATTACAAATGACAAAACAAGAAAGACTTACATTAGGATCTACTTTTTTTGGAGATAATATTATTCAAAATTTTAAAAATCATTTTATTTTATCTGAAAAAATATCTAATGATTTAAAATCTAAAGTTACATTTAGTGGTGATATAAATAAAACTTTTATATCTTCTTCTAGTTTGAGAATAAAATCAATTCATGATATGAATATGGAAGAACTAAATTCAAAAAATAATATAATATTAGAATTAGCAAAAAATTTTTTAGAAGACTCGCCAAATTTAAAAGAAAAATATTTTTATAATTCAAATGAAATCTCTCAATTAAATGGATTTAGAGTTGGCTATGGCCATACTGAAATTATTTTGGATAAATTAAATATATCTGAATCAAAAATAAAAGCATTTGTTTGTTCTGGAGCCCATAAAAGTGGGTATCTTTTTGCTCCAGTAATTGGGCGGATAGTGCAAAATTTACTCTTTAGTTAAAATAGAAAAGTGATAATATTATTTGAAAATATAAAAGAGGAAACAATATGAAAGTTTTTTTTAAGAATTGTATTAACAAAATCTTCTATTTTTCTTTTTTAACACCATTAAAAATTCAAGCGCAAAATGCACAGCAAGAGATTCCTGTTCAAACACCTCCTTTACAAGGAACTGGAGTTCAAAGAGTTGGAAGTGCTGCTATTCCTATTCCATCTCAAAGTTTAGATTTAATGGGTTCTCCAAGTGTTACATTACCAAAACCGCAAGGTATTTCTATTCAACCAGTTCAAATGAGTCCTAAAAAGTTACCTTATGATTCTACTTATATGACAGGAAGAATAATATACTTAAATGGTGTAAATATTAACTCAATAAAAAATCAAGAACTTGAAAATGTAAATATTAATATAGATGGCAATGGAAATATTTATATTGATGCACCTCATTATGAAATAGGTGTTGAGCAAAGTTACCATCCTTTAATGCCAGGAGAATTGCCTAAGTTTTCTAAAACAGAATTCTCCGATTTACCAGTTCAAAAAGGGGTTTATTCTAAAGAAACAGGAAAATTGGCACCTATGGATAAAGTTCCTTCCTCTCCTTTATTACAGAAGGAGTTTGCGCCTTCTGTGCCAATAAAAGATCAAGCTCCTATGCAAATGAAACCACAGCCTTCACCTACTGTAGAGACAAATTCACAACCTGAAGCCTTAAATAATGAAAATCCGACAACTCAAAAAAATACTTCAAAAGAAATACCTAAAGGTACAAATTAATACTTAATTATATAATTAAATATTGCATAATTTGACTAATTATTTATTTTCAAATAATGTTTCGTATTAGATAATTTAATTTTTCAATCAATTATCTTTCTTATTTTTTATTGTTTTATTATTTTTTTGAGGAATTTTTTAATAATGAGTTTTGTAAATAATGATAAATTAGATAATAATCAATTAAAATCTAATCCAAATAATCTTTTTGGAATTATTTGTGCTTTATCTTGTGTTGCAGCAACCGGGATTGGCTTTGGACTTTCTTTGCCGCTATTATCTTTTATTATTAAAAGAATGGGATATTCTTCAACTATAATTGGTTTAAATACCGCAATGCCTGCATTAGCTGCTATTGTATTAGCACCTATATTTGTTAAATCTATGGAAAAATTTGGTCTAAAAGTATTTATCTTTTTTAGTATTTTAATTGGAATTTCTTCATTTTTTAGTTTTTACTTTACTCAAAATTTATTGTTTTGGTTTTTATTAAGATTTATTTTTGGTGCCTGTCTTGATAGTGTTTTTGTCGCCAGTGAAACTTGGATTGCTGAATTATCTTCAGATTCAATGCGCGGGCGAATCATGGGCATATTTTCATCATGTTTGAGTATTGGTTATTTTTTTGGAGCAG